>JAEXBL010000054.1 GCA_023394015.1 Pseudomonadota bacterium
CTGCTATATACGGGCGGTGTCGTCACCTTCATGATGGGCCTGATTTCGGAGCAGATCACGGCGCTGATGTACCGAAAAAGCGAATGAGAGCGACAGGCTACCTGCGCTTGCCCGTGTTGCTCGTCCTTGCTTCTACCTATCCACGCTGGGCGGGTGATGCGGAGCCGGGCTTCGTGCACGAGTTGGCCCGGCGGTTGACGGGGCGCTTTCGAGTGCTGGTGCTCTGCCCGCATGCCCCGGGGGCCAAACGGCGTGAAGTGATGGATGGCGTGGAGGTCATCCGCTACCGCTATGCGCCCGAGCAGTTGGAGACGCTGGTCAACAATGGTGGCATCGTCACCAACCTCAAGCGCGCGCGCTGGAAGTTTCTGTTGGTGCCGGGCTTCGTGCTGGGTCAGGCTTGGGCGGCGTGGCGGCTGCTGCGGCGCGAACGGGTGGATGTGATCCAGGCGCATTGGCTTATCCCGCAAGGCTTGATCGTGGCGCTGCTGCAGCGGCTACCGGGTCGCAAGGTTCCGTTTGTGGTCACCTCTCACGGCGCCGACCTTTATGCGCTCAAGGGGCGAGGGCTGGACGCTCTTAAGCGTTTCGTGGCGCGGCGGGCGGAGGCTGCCACGGTGGTCAGCAGCGCCATGCGCGAGCGACTGGTGTCGCTGGGCGTGCCGGCTGCGCATGCACATGTGCTGCCGATGGGCGTGGATATGCGTGGGCGCTTTTTGCCTGATCCGGCTGTGCCGCGGGCACGCGGCGAAATCCTGTTTGTCGGACGGCTGGTGGAGAAGAAGGGGTTACGTCACCTGCTCGATGCCATGCCTGCCGTGCGGCGGTTGCGGCCTGGCGTGTGCCTGACGGTTGCCGGTTTTGGGCCGGAAGAGAATGCGCTCAGGGCGCAGGCGGAAGAGCTGGGTTTGGCGGATGCAGTGCATTTTCTCGGGGCCGTCGCCCAGTCAGATTTGCCTATGCTTTACCAGCGGGCGTCGCTGTTTGTCGCACCATTCGTCGAGGCGGGATCCGGTGATCAGGAAGGTCTGGGGCTGGTGCTGGTGGAGGCCATTGCTTGCGGCTGCCCCGTACTAGCCGGGGATGTCTCAGCCGTGCGTGATGTGATTGAGGTGGACGAGTGGATTGTCGATGTGCGCCAAACCGATGTACTGGTGCAGAGGATTGTGCAGTTGCTCACCACCGCACCGCAGCAATTGCGGGCAGACATCCTGGCGGCGCGAGAAGCCCTGCTGGAGCGGCTGGACTGGACAGCCGTGGCCCGTCGTTACGAGGAACTTCTGACGCGCGGACAGTGACCGGCTGGAGCCGGCATGTTGGCAGGTTAGCGGCCCATGGATGCGGGCCTGCCTCTATGCGCCGCTTTGTACAGCCGGTACCAGCGCGCTCTCCATTCCCTCGATGAGCACCCGCCAATCCTCAATAGACACGGGCGGGCATTGGCTGGCCTGAAGTTGCCACAGCACGGCGCGGGCAAGGGCGTCGGCATCGCCCGCAGCAAACAGTGCCTTGGGCGTGGCGGCAAGCAGGTCGCTCATTTGGCCCACGTCGGTGGCGACCACGGGCAGGCGGCAGGCCAGCATTTCATAGGCTTTTTGTGGGAAGCAATAGCGGCCGAAGGGCGTGTCCAGGATGGAGATGATGCCTACGTCGAGGGCGCGAAACAGATCGGCCACCTGGGCGTGGGCGAGGTGGCCGAGGTAATGCACGCGTTCGCCCTGCGGGGGAGCAAACCCGTCTTCCAGCGGGCCGGCGAGCACCAGATGCGCGTCGGGGCGGGCGGCGGCGATGGCGGGCCAGGCGGCGTACAGGGGGGCAATGCCTTTTTCGCGATAGAGACCACCGGCCGTGCCGATGAGTTTGGCGCCTTCCGGCAGGCTCAATGCCCGGCGGGCCTGGGCCTTGTCGCCGGGGTGGAAGACGGTCAGGTCCACGGTGCTGGGCATGGCGATCACCGTGCCTGTGGCGCCGTCCTCCAGCACCTTGCGGCGCAGCGGCTCGCTGGTGGTGGTGACCACGGCGGCCTTGCGCACGGCGTGGCGCAGCATGGACACGAAGCCGGGGATGCGCGCCTGGCCGAATCCCTCGAAATTGTCGTAGAGGTCGACTGCGCAGGGGATGTCCAGCCGCCGAGCCAGCCAGCGCGCCAGCACAACGTGGGGGATGTCGGAGGCTCCGATGAGAACGTCGGGCCGGAAGACGCGCAGTTGCCGCAGCAGATGCCAAGGGTAGACCGCTAGCCAGGGCAGGCGCGCTTTGCCTGCGGCAAACGATTGCCATGCCAGCGTGCCCGGGGTGGCATCGTGCATCCATCGGCCGGCGCTGTCGTTGGCGTGGTAATCGAGGCAATAGGCGTTGACCTCATGACCCAGGCCGGCCAGTTGGCGCGGGATTTCATAGAGGCGCGCGTAGCGGTCGAGGATCACATCCTTGCCCATGTAGCGGCGCTTGCAGAGAAAGGCGATGCGCATCGTTGGCTCGGTTATCGGCGGGATGGGGCGGTCAAGGCGCGGGGCGGCGGGCCTGTGCCTGGTGCCAGGCGAGCGCCGTGCGCAGCATGTCGTTCAGTCCATGGCGTGGCTGCCAGCCCAGCACTTGCCGCGCGCGTTGGCCGCTGGCCACCAGCACCGCCGGGTCTCCCGCGCGGCGCGGCGCGTAACGGGCCGCCGGGCGCCCATCGCACAGTGCGCGCGCCTGGGCCAGCACTTCGGCTACCGAGTAGCCCTGCCCGCTGCCCAGGTTGAAAACGTGAAAGCCTCCCGCGTGCTGGGCGTGTTGCAGCGCCAGCAGGTGCGCGCGACACAGATCGTGCACGTGCACGTAGTCGCGCACGCAGGTGCCGTCTGGTGTCGGGTAATCGGCGCCGAACACGGTGACTTCGCCGCCGGGCGTCATGGCGGCGCGCAGCACGTTGGGAATCAGGTGGGTTTCGGGTTCGTGCGCCTCGCCGATCTGGCCGTCCGGGTCGGCGCCGGCGGCATTGAAGTAGCGCAGGCAAGCCGCGCGCAGGCCGTGGGCACGGCTTTGCTCGGCAATCATGCGCTCGGCCATCAGCTTGCTCCAGCCGTAGGGGTTGATGGGCTGCTGCGCCTGCTCTTCGGCAATGGGCACCGTTTCGGGGCTGCCGTACACGGCAGCGGTGGAGGAAAACACCAGCGCATCGACCTCTGCGGCCTGCATTGCCTCCAGCAGGTTGAGCGTGCCGGTCACGTTGTTGCGAAAGTAGCGTTCAGGCTCGGCCATCGACTGGCCCACCTGCGACAAGGCGGCGAAGTGCATCACCGCCGCGAAACGCCAACGACCCAGCACATCGCGCAGCGCGTCGGCATCCAGCAGATCACCCTCCACCAAAGGACCCCACTGCACCGCCCAGCGGTGGCCGGTGCTGAGGTTGTCGAAGCTTACGGGCAGATAGCCTGCCTGCGCCAGTTGCTTGCACATGTGCGCGCCGATATAGCCGGCACCGCCGCAGACGAGGATGGGCGTGGCTTGTGAAGGTGGCTTGGGGGATTGGGGTTGCATGCTCATCATGTGGCCTGTGCGGCGGATAGCACTTCTGCCGCCGCCAGCGCGGCCGCCACCACCTGATCCATGTTGTAGTAGCGGTATTCCGCCAACCGGCCAACGAAGGTCACGCCCGGTTCGGCCTCGGCCAGTGCCTGGTAGCGCTTGAACAAGGCTTCGTTCGTGTCACTCGGGATCGGGTAATACGGATCACCCTCGGCCATCGGGTATTCGCGCACGATGGATGTACCCGTGTGCTGTTGCCCCGTCAGGTGCCTGAACTCGGTGATGCGGGTGTAGGCATGATCGTTCGGATAGTTGACCGTACCCACAGGCTGGAACTGGGCAACGCCGGGCAGGTGATCGTGCTCAAAGCGCAGGCTGCGATAGGGCAGGGCGCCGAAGCGGTGGCCAAAATAAGCGTCGATTGGCCCCGTATAAATCAAATGGCCAAAAGCGGAGCGGTCCACGTCAGCAAAATCCACACCGGTTTGCACGGTGATCTCGGGGTGGTCCAGCATGTTCTCGAACATGCGCGTGTAGCCGTGTAGCGGCATCGCCTGGAAGCGATCGGTGAAGTAGCGGTCGTCGGTGTTGGTGCGCGTGGGAATGCGCGCCGCCACCCCGGCCTTGAGCTGCGACGGCTCCAGGCCCCACTGCTTGCGCGTGTAGTTGAGGAAGAATTTTTCGTACAGGTCGCGCCCCACGGCGTTGAGCACCACGTCCTCGCTGGTGCGCACCAGCTCGCGCGGCTCGCGCACGCGCTCGAAAAAGGCGGCTGCGCCGGCTTCGTCCATGTCCAGCCCATACAGCTGGTTGAGCGTGTCGCGGTTGATGGGGAAGGGGTAATGCTTGCCATCTACCACGCCCAGCACCCGGTGCTCGTAGGGGCGCCACTCGGTAAAGCGCGATAGAAAAGTCCACACCTTCTCGCTGTTGGTGTGGAAGATGTGCGGGCCATAGCGGTGCACCAGCACGCCGTGCGCGTCCGCTTCGTCAAAAGCGTTGCCGGCGATGTGCGGGCGGCGGTCGATGACGTGGACCTTCCGGCCTGCTTCGGCCAGGGCGCGCGCGACTGTGGAACCGGCAAAACCGGCGCCGACGATGAGGGTAGGGATGCTTGTCATGGCTGCGTGGTCGAATGCGGATCGATTTTTTCGCGGGTCGGATCTCGATATGGCCGTATTGGTCGGTCACTCCTCTAGTGGCTCCCTTTGCATGGCACGGCGGACGGCTATTTCAATGGCGTCCAGCACATGGGCCTGCACGCGGTCGGCATAGCGCTTGCGCCGGTTGCCGGACAGGGTGCCGCCATTTTGGAAAATGGCCACGATCAAGGTGGCCAGATCGCTGCCGCGCAGATCGTGCTGCGCATTGATGTGGTGCTGGACACGATCGAACAGGGACAGGAACTCCACTTCACGGCGCATGTGCGTGTCCAGCGACGCCTCGGCCATGGCCAGCGTGAAAGTGGCCGCCTCGGTCAGATCCATGTAGCGGAACCATACGTCTGCTTCTGGAGCCCAGTCATAGGTGTAATGCTCATCACCGGCCCAGCCCACTTGGCACAACTGCCGCGCGGGCTTGCTGAAAGCGGTCAGTGCCTGCAGGTAGGCGTCTTCATGCTTTTTCATCACCACCGAAATGGGCAGCAGAAACTGATGCGGCAGGCGACCGGATTGCCCCAGGCAGTGGTGAATGAGGTAGCGCGAGAGGCGCCCATTGCCGTCCATGAACGGATGAATGAAGACGAAGGCGAAGGACACCACCGCGGCATGAACCAGCGGATCGAGTCCGGCCGGGGGCTGGTTGGCCAGGCGCATCAGGCCAGCCATCAGCTTGGCCGCTAAATCGGGCTCTGGCGGCACGTAGGTCACCCCGGCGGCGCCGGGCGCATCCCTCTGCAGGCGGTTTTGCTCGATGCGGAACTGCACCGCCTGGTCAAAAGGGTTGGTGACGATGGCGCTTTGCCACTTCACCAGCAAATCTTCCGTCAGGGGATGCGGCTCATGGGCGCGCCGCAGCAGCGTTGCGAACCGGGTGGCCTTGTCCGGCGAGGGGATTTCGCCCTCAATGGCGAACGAACCCTCGGTCTCGCTCAGGTAGGCCCAGTTGAGCGCGCGCTCCAGCATCGCCTGGTCAACCGACCGGGCAAAGGCCTGTGTCTGCCCCAGAATGTCTTTGTCCACCAGGGCCATCAGCGCCGGCGTTTTGCGCACCACAGGGCAAAACGGCATGTCGCCCAGGCCATTGAACGCAATGCGCCAGCGGGCATCGCGGCGGGCCGGGCCCACGAAGTAATGCGCAGGGTCGAACAAGGGCGCATAGGCCGCGGAAACACCCGTTTCGTCCAGGCCCGGCAGGCGCCGCTCGTGCAGGTGTTCCCACAAGTGCCCCAGTTTGCGCCCATAAATACTATTGGGCGCGGCCTGAATCAAGGCTGCGAGTTCGGCCGGCGGAATGCGCCGCAGGGCGCATGCCAGCAGATCCAATCGCACGCCTTCATGCTTGAGCGCGAACAAGGCATGCTGCAACAGCGTGCCTCCCGGTAAAAGCTTGTGCGGCACCAGCAGGGCGCCGCCCGTCTCCAGCCGGGCGATGCGGCTGACAGGCGCCAGGCGGGCGCCTTGCTCGCCCACAAAGTCCGGGGCATTCACGGCATCTTGTATCCAAGCGTAGCCGACGGCGGTCATGGTGTTGCGGTTGATCCGGTCAAAATCTTCAGCACAAGGAATTTATCTTCAGATTTACGCAAAGAAGAGACTTTTTTTTCATTCTGCCTGCGAATCTGGGCACGGGCGAGCCGGTCAATCGATGCGCCACCACGCATGCCGCTTGCCTTTGATGCCCAGCAGGCCGTCGATGAAGCCGGCGGCAAAGGCATGCAGTTGGGCCAGCTTGTGCGGCTCCTGAAGCAGGGTCGCGGCAAGGCGCACCAGCGAGCCGGGAACGGTCTGCGTGAACAGCCGCAGGCCGTAGTGCTTGCGGGCGATGAGCAGTCGGTTGCGCGTGTCGTAATAGCGCTTCCATGGCGGCAGAGCCAGGCAGGTGAGGGTGCGGCCCAGCACGCGCACCTTGTACGGACGGGACATGGGGTGTTCAATGCGGCTGTTGCCCGCCATCATCACCCTCGCGCCGGCGCGTTGCGCGCGCACGCAATACTCCACGTCATCAGCGGCGATGAAGTAGCCAGCATCCGGCAAGCCGATACGAGCCACCAGATCACGGTGGATCAAAAAGCCTAGGAACGGCAGCGACTGCACCTGGGCGCAGGCTGGCACGTCGTCCGGCCGGTCTACTTCGCCCAGCGGAGGATCGAGCACCGTGGTCAGCCACGAGGTTTCGCCTCCGCATACCGCCAGCGAGCCGTACACTTGCATCGGGTCGGAGGCTGCACGCATCAATTCTTCCAGCGCGTCCGGGTGCGGCTCGGCGTCGTCATCCATCATCCATACCCATTCGGCGCCGTTGTCGATGGCGTGCGCCAAGCCCGCGGCAAAGCCGCCCGCGCCGCCAGTGTTCTCCGGCAGGGCGAGCAGTTCTATACCTGGCCGATCCAGCCATCCTTCGGAGGCCAGCATCTCGCGCGTGCCGTCGGTGGAGGCGTTGTCCACGATCAGCAGACGGGAGGGCTGCAGGGTTTGGGCGGCGTGCGCGGCCAGCGCCTTGCGCAGCAGGGAAAGACGATCGTAGGTGACGACGATAGAGTAGATCAGCCGAGGCGAAACATTGATATTCATGTGATTTTTCTAACAACACTGAATCCAGACAACTTTCCCCGGATTGTTCTAGCGGTGTGGTTTATGAGTCTTTTGGGGAGAAAAATCCATTCGATTATCAATGGATGAACCCATGGTATCATGAAAAAAATTCTGTCCTTTGGTTTTGAGTATTTATCTAGCTGCCTTGCCCGCATCGCAATCCCGCACCAGTAGATTGGGGAAAAATAAAATCCGCCATGTATCGCAGACCACAAGCCATTTGCGGCAGCCCTCTTTTGGATGTCGTCGAGTCTGTTCTGTTTGGCGAGAATTTCAATGGTGTCTGTTATGGATGTCGCGCGGTTGATATAGAAGGCGTTGAATGCAAGTGGTCTTGAAAGTCTGCTCTCGGGGTGCTGATACCAAATTCCTGTCACATCACTGCTGGTAACCCATTTCGGTGTGAAGGATTGCAGGATGCGCCGCATCCAGTCCTCATCCTCGGTTGCAGACCATTGTTCGCTCCAGCGCAAATGGCGGATTCTCTCCATTCGGTAAACACTGGCAAACGTGAGTGCCGGGCAGTTGGGGCCAAGCACGGCATGCCCATATCCTTGCGACCCGTCCGGGCAAATGGTCTGAAAGGTGTGGCCATTCTCATCCTGTATAGCGCCGGCGTAAGTGCTGATGTCACATGCAGAACTTATCGCCTCAAGATACTGGTGCTTTGCTGTGTCTGGAAGCAGGAAGTCATCGTCATCCAGAAACCTTAACCATTGGCCTGTGGCAGCCTCAATGCCGAGGTTTCTGGCGTGACTGACGTTGGCGATGCTGGTTCTCACCGTGTGAACGGATGCATTGCTGAGCGGTGAAACGCCATTCGGCAAACGGAAGCCTTCCGCATCTGGCCCATTGGCGACCACGATGATCTCCGTGAATAGCGATTCGTCATCGATAAAAGCACTGGCAATCGCCCTGCGCAACAGTTCCTGTCGCTTCCCTGTGGTTGGGATGACAATGGAAACCGTTTGCCTTGACATTCAAAATTCCCAGGTATTCTTTATCCCAAGCTTGACCAAGCGTTGACGCTTCAAGTGGTTCAGCCAGCGCTTGGGGATCATGAAAGATTCCAATGCCAGAGGGGGAATGTACTTTCCAAGCGGATTGCTATAGATGGCCACGTCCGGGTGGGTATCAGGGAAGCGCTCTTGCACTTTCTTTATGACGGAATACCAGTATCGTGGGTTCATGAAAAAACCCGCATGAATCAGGGCCCACATTCCTTGTGCTGCATATCGACATCTTTCATCAGGGAGTCTATTGCTCTGAGTTAAGTGAACTATGGTTTCCCATAGAAATCGCTCTTGGAGCTTCAGGTGATCGCTCGGCCCAAATGTCGTTGAGATCTGGGGGGAAGAATGCTGCCTCCATGTGCATCCACTTTCGCTTACTTTCCCCCATCGCCAATCTTTTGAATGGCAAAGATGATGTGTCCAATGCGTATCTTGACCAATGTTTATATTCTCATCAAGCCAGAAATCAGACACTGATGAACTAAGATATGTATGAAATTGGAATCCCGTTCTTCGTTCTGGTGAAAGTAGTGCAGAAACGAAATCTTCTGCAGAAGATAGATCTAATTTTTTTATGAAATGTTCATCGTGAGTAACTAGATCTACTGGAGCCGAGGATACTTCAAGCGATTCGCTTTCTGCAAGTTCTAATTGCCGGACGGCGCCTTCAAGCAGGTAGTCGTCATCGTCGAGGAACCGTAAATACTTTCCTCGAGTGCGTTGCTTGCCAGCATTTCTTGCAGTATTTGCA
>JAEXBL010000017.1 GCA_023394015.1 Pseudomonadota bacterium
GGCCTGGCCGTTGATCATGGCGTCCACCGTGCTCAAGGCCTGCTGGTGCGTCATGCCCACCCCGTTCTGCAGCGTGTTGATCGTGTGGTCGAACGCCTGCTGCCCGGGCTTGGCCGCTTCGGTCAGCTGGGCGTGGTGCATGGTGGCCCGGTTTTCCCAGAGGGTGGTGGCGATCGACGTGCCGAAGGCGCCCGCCGTCAGACGCAGGAAGTTGGACAGGCCGGAGGCGGCGGGAATGCGCCACGGCTCGATGCTGGCGAGCGTGATCGAGGTCAGCGGCACGAAAAACGCCGCCATGGCCGCGCCCTGGATGATGGTCGGGATCATCAGCGTGCGCACGTCGGTCTGCGTATTGAAGCCCGACCGCATGAAGCACACCACGGCGAAGATCAGGAACGCCACCGTTACGAGCTGCCGCGGGTCGCGCGTGGCCAGCATCTTGCCCACGATGGGCGTCAGCAGGATCGCCAGCAGGCCGACCGGCGCGGTCACCAGGCCGGCGTACGTGGCCGTATAACCCATATTGCTCTGCAGCCAGAGGGGCAGCAACACGACGTTGCCGAAGAAAACGCCATAGGCTACCGCCAGCGTCAGCGCGCCGACCGTGAAGTTGCGTATCTTGAACAGGCGCAGGTCCACCACGGGATGGGCGTCGGTCAGTTCCCAGATCAGGAAGAAGACGAATGCCACGAAGGCGGTCGCCGCCAGCGCGATGATGGTGGGGCTGGCGAACCAATCCAGCTCCTTGCCCTTGTCCAGCATGATCTGCAGCGCGCCTACCCAGACCACCAGCAGCGCGAGGCCGACCTTGTCGATCGGCAGTTTGCGCGTCACCGATTCCCGGTCGCCGTAGATGCGCCAGCTGATCCATGCGGCCAGCAGGCCCACCGGCACGTTGATGTAGAAGATCCAGGGCCAGGTGTAGTTGTCGGAGATCCACCCGCCTAGCAGGGGGCCGGCGACCGGCGCGACCAGCGTGGTCATGGACCACACCGCCAGCGCCATGCCCGCCTTGGACTTGGGGAAGCTGGCCAGCATCAGCGCCTGCGACAGCGGGATCATCGGGCCGGCGACCGCGCCTTGCAGCACGCGGAAGGCAATCAGCGCCTCCAGCGATGGCGAGAAGCCGCACAGCCACGACGCCAGCACGAACAGCAGCGTCGATACCAGGAACAGGCGCACCTGCCCGAAGCGCTGCGTCAGCCAGCCCGTGAGCGGCACCGTGATCGCGTTGGCGACGGCAAAGGAAGTGATGACCCAGGTGCCCTGGCTGGTGCTGACGCCGAGGTCGCCCGAAATCGTCGGAATGGACACGTTCGCGATCGAGGTGTCCAGCACGTTCATGAAGACCGCCGTTGACAGCGCGACGGAACCAATGATGCGCGTCGCGCCTTCCAGGGGCGGGTGGGTGCCCGGCGGCCGGGAGGGTTGGGAGGGCGCTCCCGCGGCCGCGGGCTGGGCGGTTGCGTTCATGATGCGAGATTGGCTTGGATGATCTTGGCGATCATGGCGTCGACTTCGTCATGGGCGGGCTCGAAGGCGCGCGTCGACCAGGCCGGTTCCTTGCGCTCGGCCTGCGTCAGCGGCTCGCCTTCCTGCTTGCCCACGTCGACTTCCACGTCCATCGACAGGCCGACGCGCAGCGGATGCTTCTTCAGGTCCTCGGGATCCAGCGCGATGCGCACCGGCACGCGCTGCACCACCTTGATCCAGTTGCCGGTGGCGTTCTGGGCGGGCAGCAGCGCGAAGGCGCTGCCCGTGCCGGCGTCCAGCCCGGCGATGGTGCCGTGATAGGTCACGGAGCTTCCGTACAGGTCGGCCACCAGCGTGGCGGGCTGCCCGATGCGCATCTTGCGCAACTGGCCTTCCTTGAAGTTCGCTTCCACCCAGACCTGGTCCAGCGGCACCACCGTCATGAGGGCGGAGCCGGGAGCGACGCGTTGGCCGACTTGCACGCTGCGCCGGGCGACGACGCCGCCCACGGGGGCGGGCAGCACGGTGCGAGACTGCGCAAGCCAGGCGTTGCGCAAGCCCGCCGCCGCCTGCCGCACGTCGGGATGGTCGGCCACCGTGGTGCCCTGGGTCAGCGCCTGGTTCGTGGCCAGCTTGGCGCGCGAGGCCGCGAGCGCGGCGCGGGCCTGGGCGAGGCCCGATTGGGCCGATTTCAGCGCGGCTTCGGCATGCAGGATTTCTTCGCCGCTGACGCCGCCGGACTTGGCCAGCTGCTGGCGGCGGTTGACGTCGCTTTGCGCGCGGGTCAGCTCGGCCTGCGCGCGCAG
This sequence comes from Pseudomonadota bacterium, assembly GCA_023394015.1. Classification (GTDB taxonomy): domain Bacteria; phylum Pseudomonadota; class Gammaproteobacteria; order Burkholderiales; family Burkholderiaceae_C; genus Ottowia. The sequence continues at coordinate 2,280 of JAEXBL010000017.1, forward strand.
GATGTCGGCGTTGCGCAGGTCGACGTCGGCGGCCAGGGCATCGTTCTGGACATAGATCGTCCGCACCTGGCGGACGGTCTGCGCGAGCTTGGCCTGGGCCTGTTGCAGCGCCACGTCGGTGTCGGCGGGGTCCAGGCGCACCAGCGGCTGGCCGGCCGTGACGGTTTCGGTGTCGTCGGCCTCGATGGCGACGACCGTGCCGGGCACCTGGGGCGTGATCTGCACGAGGTTGCCGTGCACGTAGGCGTCGTCGGTGCTTTCGAAGTGGGCGCCGAACAAGGCCCACCAGATGCCGTAGGCGATCGCGACAAGAATGAAGGCTCCGGTGGCCAGCAGCAGCAGGCGTTTGCGGGCGGGGTTGGTGGCGGGGGTGGCAGCGTTCATGACGTCTGAATCCGGGGATCGTTCAATGGG
>JAEXBL010000449.1 GCA_023394015.1 Pseudomonadota bacterium
GCACCGCACTTCGGACGGGCTTCATGCCGCCGGCCGCATCCAGACCAGGCAACGCTCTGCCCCCAACCCCGGCACCACCAGTTGTTCCACGTGAAACACCTCGACCACGGGTGGCAGCGCGGCGATCTCGTCAGCCGGATGCTTGCCCTTCATCGCCACCCAAACCCCGCCTTCCACCAGCGCGCCGGCCGACCATTGGGTGAAGTCGGCCAGGGTAGCGAAGGCGCGCGAGGTAATGACGTCGAACCTGTCCGCCACGCTTTCCACCCGCGCATGCAGGCCACGCAGATTTGGCAAACGGAGCGCGGCCGCCACCTGCTGGATGAAGGCCGCCTTCTTGGCGACGGCATCGACGCAGGCTACCTCGATCTCCGGACAGCAGATGGCAATCACCACGCCCGGCAGCCCGCCGCCCGCGCCCACGTCCAACAGCCGCACCGCCGCGCCCTGCGTGTGGCGGCGCAGCGGCGCGATCACGGCCAGGCTGTCGAGCAGGTGGTACGTCAGCATGTCGGCCGGGTCGCGCACCGCCGTCAGGTTGTAGACCTTGTTCCACTTGCCCAGCAGATCGAGGTAGGCCAGCAGGCCTTCCTGCTGCGGCGCCGTCAATACCAAGCCCAGCGCCTGCACGCCTTTTCCCAAGGCGACGGCCAGCGGGTGCGCGCTCATGCCGCTTCGGCCGGCGCCTGTGGCGCGCGACCGCTGAAGCCCTTGAAGCCACTCTTCTTCAAATGGATCAGCAGCAGCGAAACCGCCGCCGGCGTGACGCCGCTGATGCGGCCGGCCTGCCCCAGCGTTTCGGGGCGCTGCGCCTGCAGCTTCTGCCGCACCTCGATCGACAGCGCGGGAATCTGAAGATAGTCCAGATCGGGCGGCAGACGCAGGCTTTCGTAATGCGCGGCGCGCTCGATCTCCTCGCGCTGACGGCCGATGTAGCCGGCGTACTTGGCGGCGATCTCCACCTGCTCGATCACCGGCGCGGCCAGCTCGCCCAAGGTTTCACGTGAAACATCAACCGCAGCGTACTGGCCACCGTCCAGGCTCATCAGGTCCGCGTAGCCCACCTCGGGCCGGCGCAGCAGCTCGAACAGGTTGTACTCGTGCTCGATGGCCTTGCCCAGCACGCGCTCGGCCTCGGCCGCCGGCAGGTTGCGCGGATTGACCCAGGTGGATTTGAGCCGCTCGGTTTCACGTGAAACCGCGTCGCGCTTGCGGCTGAAGGCACCCCAGCGCGCATCGTCGATCAGGCCGAGCGCGCGGCCGGTGTCGGTCAGGCGCATATCGGCGTTGTCCTCGCGCAGTTGCAGCCGGTATTCGGCGCGGCTGGTGAACATGCGGTAGGGCTCGGTCACGCCCTTGGTGATCAGGTCGTCCACCAGCACGCCCAGGTAGGCCTCGTCGCGGCGCGGCAGCCAGGCGCCGCCAAAGTCGTCGGCGCGGCCATCCATCTGGCGGCATTGCAGCGCGGCGTTGATGCCGGCGAACAGGCCCTGCGCCGCCGCCTCCTCGTAGCCGGTGGTGCCGTTGATTTGGCCGGCGAAGAACAGGCCCCGCACGTCGCGCGTCTCGAAGCTGCTTTTGAGCGCGCGCGGGTCGAAGTAATCGTATTCGATGGCGTAGCCGGGGCGCAGGATGTGGGCATTCTCCAACCCCTTCATGCTGCGCACCAAGGCCAGCTGGATGTCGAACGGCAGGCTGGTTGAAATGCCGTTGGGGTAGATCTCGTGCGTGTCCAGCCCTTCCGGCTCCAGGAAGATCTGGTGACTTTCCTTGTCTGCAAAGCGGTTGATCTTGTCTTCCACGCTCGGGCAGTAGCGCGGCCCCACGCCCTCAATCTGGCCGGTGAACATGGGGCTGCGCTCGAAGCCGCTGCGGATGATCTCGTGCGTGCGCGCGTTGGTGTGCGTGATCCAGCAAGGCAGCTGGCGCGGGTGCATGTCGGCACGGCCGATGAAGCTGAACACCGGCATGGCCGCGTTCTGCCCGCCGGGCATACCGTCGCCGGGCTGCGCCTCGCAGGCGTCGAAGTCGATCGTGCGCCCGTCCAGCCGCGGCGGCGTGCCGGTCTTCAGCCGGCCCTGCGGCAGCTTCAGCTCTTTCAGCCGGCTTGACAGCGACACCGCCGGCGGGTCGCCCGCCCGCCCGGCCTGGTAGTTCTGCAGGCCGACATGGATGCGTCCGTCCAGGAACGTGCCCGCCGTCAGCACCACCGTGCGGCCACGAAAGGCGATGCCCAGTTGCGTGACGGCGCCCACCACGCGCTCGCCTTCCAGCAGCAAGTCGTCCACCGACTGCTGGAACAGCCACAGGTTGGGCTGGTTCTCCAGCCGGCGCCGGATGGCAGCCTTGTACAGCACGCGGTCGGCCTGCGCCCGCGTGGCGCGCACGGCCGGGCCCTTGCTGCTGTTGAGAATGCGGAACTGGATGCCCGCCTCGTCGGTCGCCAGGGCCATCGCGCCGCCCAGCGCGTCGACCTCCTTCACCAGATGGCCCTTGCCGATGCCACCGATGCTGGGGTTGCAGCTCATCGCACCCAGGGTCTCGATGTTGTGCGTCAGCAGCAGCGTGGCCGCGCCCATGCGCGCGGCGGCCAGCGCCGCCTCGGTGCCGGCATGGCCACCGCCGACGACGATGACGTCGAAGTGCTGGGGGTAGGTATGGCTGATTGAAGACACGGGAAACGGGTGCAGACGTGTGTGGACGGCAGAAAATACCGCCATTCTAAAGCCCCACCCGTCTTTTGTCAGCGCCTACATTGCGTCGATAGCTACATCTTTAATAGCAACCGCGGTGCTATGCTGCGGCATCCGGGCGCCGGGCGGATGGCCGCCTGCCCGACCGTTTTTGCATCACTAGGAACCTCCATGGCCCGTCAACCCACCAAGAGCGCCGCGCCCGCTGCGGTCGCCGCCCACCCCCTGCCCTCCTACCTCGATCCGCAGCACCTCGGCCCCTGGGGCATTTACCTGCAGCAGGTCGATCGCGTCACGCCCTACCTGGGTCCGCTGGCGCGCTGGGTCGAGACGCTCAAGCGCCCCAAGCGCGCGCTCATCGTGGACGTGCCGATCGAGATGGACGACGGCAGCGTGGCCCACTTCGAGGGCTACCGCGTGCAGCACAACACCTCGCGCGGCCCGGCCAAGGGCGGCGTGCGCTTTCATCAGGACGTGACCCTGTCCGAGGTGATGGCGCTGTCGGCCTGGATGTCGATCAAGAACGCCGCCGTCAACGTGCCCTACGGCGGCGGCAAGGGCGGCATCCGGGTCGATCCGCGCACCCTCTCGCACAAGGAGCTGGAGCGCCTGACGCGCCGCTACACCAGCGAGATCGGCATCATCATCGGCCCCACCAAGGACATCCCTGCGCCCGACGTCAACACCAACGAGAAGGTGATGGCCTGGATGATGGACACCTACTCGATGAACATCGGCGAGACCGCCACCGGCGTCGTCACCGGCAAGCCCATCGACGTCGGCGGCTCGCTGGGCCGGCGCGAGGCCACCGGCCGCGGCGTGTTCACCATCGCCTGCGAGGCGGCGGCGCAGATCGGCCTGCCCATCGAAGGCGCGCGCGTGGCGGTGCAGGGCTTCGGCAACGTCGGCGGCACCGCCGGCCGCCTGTTCACCGAGGCCGGTGCGCTGGTGGTGGCGGTGCAGGACCACACCGGCGCCATCGCCAACGACAAGGGCCTGAACGTGCCCAAGCTGCTGGAGCACGTGGCCAAAACCGGCGGCGTGGCCGGCTTCCGTGGCGGCGAGGCCATCAAGCCGGGCGAGTTCTGGGGCTACAAGTGCGACATCATGATCCCCGCCGCGCTGGAAGGCCAGGTCACCAAGGATAACGCCGGCAAGATCAAGGCGCGCATGCTGATCGAGGGCGCCAACGGCCCCACCACCCCCGAGGCCGACGACATCCTGAACGACAAGGGCGTGCTGGTGGTGCCCGACGTCATTGCCAACGCCGGCGGCGTGACGGTGAGCTACTTCGAGTGGGTGCAGGACTTCTCCAGCTTCTTCTGGAGCGAGGACGAGATCAACCAGCGCCTGGTCAAGATCATGAAGGACGCCTTCGCCGGCGTCTGGCACACCGCGCAGCAACACCGCGTGAGCCTGCGCACCGCCACCTTCATCGTCGCCTGCACGCGCATCCTGCACGCGCGCGACCTGCGCGGGCTGTATCCGTAAGCAGCGGCTTCACGTGAAAAGACCGCCGTCCCTGCCGGGCGGCGGCCTTGTTCCATGCGGCGCGCGGGCCGGCCCAAGCCAGCCCACGCCGCGCACTCACTTCTTCATCGCGTTGCTGACGGCCTTGCCGCCCATCAGCGCCAGCACCAGCATCACGGCGGCCACGATGAGGAACAGCACGAACAGGATCTTGGCAATGCCCGCTGCCCCGGCCGCCACGCCGGTGAAGCCGAACAGGCCGGCAACCAGCGCGATGATGGCGAAAATGATGGCCCATCTCAACATGACGATCTCCTTATCAATTGGTAGCAATGCAGTGCCCGATCATTCAGCCGGGTGCGTTGGCCGCGCCCTCACCGCATGGCTGCATGCTCGCCCGCGCCGCGCGCCACGGCCGTCATCCGCATCGGTACAAGCGCGTAGGACGGCGCATCTCAACGACGGCGGCGCAGAACCCTTCCGCTACCAAATCAAGAGCGCATGAGGGCTGACACACAGCCACTCCCGCCCGATCCATCCAGCGCGCCGCCCGTCACCTGCCGCCCCGGTTGCGGCGCCTGCTGCATCGCGCCCTCGATCAGCTCGCCCATCCCCGGCATGCCGCAGGGCAAGCCCGCCGGCGTGCGCTGCGTGCAACTGGACGAGCGCAACGCCTGCCGCATCTTCGGCCACCCGTCGCGTCCGCTGGTGTGCCGCCAGTTGATGCCCTCCGCGGAAATGTGCGGCCCGGCGCCCGACGGCGGCGCGCACGCCCTGCAATACCTTGGGCGCCTGGAGCAGGCCACGCGCCCGCTCGAGCGCTGGCGTCATGCGTGATGGCGCACCAGCGGCTTCTGCCGCCACGCCAGCAGCGCCCCCAGCCACAGCGCGGCGGCTGAATACACCAGCCCGCGCGCCAGTCCGCCCGGGCCGTCGGCGATCCAGCCGACCACGGTGGGGCCGACGATCTGCCCCAGCGCGAACAAGATGGTGAAGGCGCTGATGCCCGCCGCCCATTGCTCGCCGGGCAGGTTGTGGCGCACGAAGGCGGTGGTCGAGGCCACCAGCGACAGAAACACCGCGCCGAACAGCAGGCCGGAAGCGAGCACCGCACCCCAGGCGCCCGTCAGCGCCGGCAGCACGGTGGCCACGCCCAGCAGCGCGTTCAGCAGCGCCAGCGCGCCGCCGCCTTGGGCGCGTTGCAGCAGCCCGGCCCAGATGCGCGCCGACGCCACCACCGCCAGCCCCAGCAGCGCGTAAAAAGTGGTGATGGCCCCGGCGCCCACGCCCTGCTCGCGCAGCAGCGCGATGACGAAGGTCATGTAGCCGATGTAGCCCACGCCGAACAGCGTGTAGCCCGCCAGCGCCGGCGCCATGCGGCGCCAGGGCAAGGGGCCGGGCACCGCGTGGGCTGAAAGCGCGTGGCTGGATTGCGCGACTTGCTCCTCCTTGTGTAGCAGCCGCGCCGGCCAGGCCAGCACCGCCGTGGCCGCCACGCAGGCCAGCGCCAGCCCCCACCAGGCCCAGGCCCAGCCGTGCGGCACGCCGTGCGCGGCGGTCAGCAGCGCCGGCACGCCCAGCGCCGACAGCACGATGCCCCAGCCGGTGCCGCCGTAGTACAGGCC
>JAEXBL010000144.1 GCA_023394015.1 Pseudomonadota bacterium
CCCACGTGGTGGATGCGCGCCAGCCCGCGGGCACCAGCGGGCGCTTGCGCATTTCGGGCCGGCTGGTCGACGTCTGCGCCGAGCTCGACCGCCTGGCCGCGGCTGCCGAAGCGCAGACCGCCCTGCCGCGCCGCGCCTGAGCGGCGGCCACCCGGCGGGCGCAGCGGTCACGAGGCCCAGCGGGGACGGCACAGCCAGTGCGGGCCGGGGCGTCGCGCGTTCCTGCGGGTCGCCGTGCGCCCCTCGTCCACCCGCCAAGCGCCCGCGCGCCGCGGCGGTGCGCAAAGGCACAATGTGCGCCATGCACATCGTGATCCTCGACGACTATCAGGACGCCGTGCGCAAGTTGCCTTGCGCCTCCAGGCTGGCGCCCTACCCGACCAAGGTGTACACCAACACCGTCAAGGGCCTGGGCCAGTTGTCGGTGCGGCTGCGCGACGCCGAGGTGATCGTGCTGATCCGCGAGCGCACCCAGATCACGCGGCAGTTGATCGACAAGCTGCCGCGGCTGAAGATGGTGTCGCAGACCGGCCGCGTCGGCCCGCACGTCGACGTGGCCGCCTGCACCGAGCGCGGCATCGCCGTGGCCGAGGGCGTCAGCTCGCCGGTAGCGCCGGCCGAGCTGACCTGGGCGCTGATCATGGCGGCGGCGCGCCGGCTGCCGCAGTACGTGGGCAATCTCAAGCACGGGGCCTGGCAGCAGTCGGGGCTGAAGACAGCGTCGATGCCGCCCAACTTTGGCCTGGGCCAAGTGCTGCGCGGGCGCGTGCTGGGCATCTGGGGCTATGGCCGCGTCGGCCAGATCGTGGCCGGCTACGGCCGTGCCTTCGGCATGCAGGTGCTGGTGTGGGGTTCGGCCGAATCCATGGCGCGCGCACGCGCCGACGGCCACGCCACGGCGCACAGCCAGGCCGACTTCTTCGCCTGGTCCGACGTGCTGTCGCTGCACCTGCGCCTGAGCGATGCCACGCGTGGCATCGTGCGGCTGGAAGACCTGAGCCGCATGAAGCCCACCGCCCTGCTGGTCAACACCTCGCGCGCCGAGCTGATCGAGCCCGACGCGCTGGTCAGCGCGCTCAACCGCGGCCGGCCCGGCATGGGCGCCGTGGACGTGTTCGAGACCGAGCCCATCCTGCAGGGCCACGCCCTGCTGCGGCTGGAAAACTGCATCTGCACGCCGCACATCGGCTACGTGGAGCAGGACAACTACGAGCTGATCTTCGGCGCTGCCTTCGACAACGTCGTCAACTACCTGCGCGGCACGCCGACCAACATCGTCAATCCGGGCGCGCTGCAGGTTCGGCGCTGAGGTGCTGGCCACGCTTCAAGCGTTTCAGCGAATGACGAATGACGAATGACCGCGCTCTGATGAGCGCATGACCAATGACAAAGGCGCCGTGCGGGCCGAACCCTTTTTGTCATTGATCATGACGCGCCGGCGATGCGGCGCTGGTTCGACGCGCCACCATCGCCTGCACCATAATCGCCGGCCATGGAGACACCTCAATTCACCACCGTCGGCATCGTCGGCACCGGCGCCATGGGCCGGGGCATTGCCCAGATCGCCGCACAGGCTGGCAGCACCGTGCTGCTGTTCGACACCCAGCCCGAGGCCGTGACCAAGGCGCGCGATTCGGTCGGCGCGCAATGGGACCGGCTGGTCGAGAAAGGCCGCATCCAGCCCGATGCCGCCGCCGCGCAAAAGGCACTTCTGAAGCCCGCCGCCGCGCTGGCGAATCTGGCCGGCTGCGACCTGATCGTCGAGGCCATCGTCGAGAACCTGGAGGTCAAGAAAAAGCTGTTCGCCGAGTTGGAAGGCATCGTGCAGCCCACCGCCGTGCTGGCCACCAACACCTCGTCGCTGTCGGTCACCGCCATCGCGGCGGGCCTCAAGCGCCCGCAGCAGTTCGCCGGCTTTCACTTCTTCAACCCGGTGCCGCTGATGAAGGTGGTGGAGGTCATCGCCGGCCTCAAGACCGACCCCGCCGTGTGCCAGCGCCTGGCCGCCTTCGCGCGCCAGATGGGCCACACGCCGGTGCAGGCCGAGGACACGCCGGGCTTCATCGTCAACCACGCCGGGCGCGGCTACGGCACCGAGGCGCTGCGCATCGTGGGCGAAGGCGTGGCCGATTTCGCCACCATCGACCGCATCCTGAAGGATCAGGTCGGCTTTCGCCTCGGCCCCTTCGAGCTGATGGACCTGACGGCGCTGGACGTGTCGCACCCGGTGATGGAGTCCATCTACCACCAGTACTACGACGAGCCGCGCTACCGCCCCAGCGTCATCACCGCGCAGCGCCTGGCCGGCGGCGTGGTGGGCAAGAAGGTGGGCGAGGGCTTCTACACCTACGTGGATGGCGCGGCGCAGGTCGCGCCCGAGCCGCCGGTGCCGCAGGTCGATGAGTTGCCGCCGGTGTGGGTCAGCACCCGCGCCGCGCGCCGCGCCGAGCTGTACCAGTTGCTGAAGGATTTGGGCGCGAAGATCGAGACCGGCCAGTCGCCCTCGCCGCAGGCGCTGACGCTGGTGGCGCCGCTGGGCTTCGACGTGACCACAGTCGCCGTGGTCGAGCGGCTGGATCCGGCGCGTACCGTCGGCATCGACCTGCTGATCGACGACAAGGCCACCAAGCGCCGTGTGCTGGCCACCAACCCAGCCACGCGCAGCGACTTCGCGCGCGCGGCGCACGCGCTGTTCGCGCGCGACGGCAAGCCGGTGAGCGTGATCCGCGACTCGGGCGGCTTCGTCACCCAGCGCGTGGTGGCCACCATCGTGAACATCGCCGCCGACATGTGCCAGCAGCGCGTGTGCTCGCCGAAAGACCTGGAGACCGCCGTCACGCTCGGCCTGGGCTACCCGCTGGGGCCGCTGGCCATGGGCGACCAGTACGGACCGGCCAACGTGCTGGAGGTGCTGTTCAACCTGCAGACCGTGTACGGCGATCCGCGCTACCGCCCCAGCCCCAGGCTGCGCCGCCGCGGCGCCATCGGCCTGAGCCTGCTGCACGAAGAAGCCTGACCGCCCGGCCGCCGCGCCTGGCGGCGCCGGCGATGACACAATGACCGGCATCGGTTTTCAGTCATGGCGCGCCGCGCCGGCGGCGCGGTCATGTCGTCACCACAGGAGACAAGCCATGAACACACCGCCGCCCAAGGACGACGCGGCCCAGCCCCAAGGCCTGATCGCCGATCAGGGCGCCCTGCTGCAGGCCGAGATCGACCGCGTGGTGCTGGAGCAAAGCGGCCGCAGCGCCGAGGAACTGCGCGCGCTGCAGGAGCTGGAGCAACTGCCCCCCGTGAGCGACGAGGAACTGGCGCGCCAGGCCGAGGCCGCGCCCGGTGCCGACGGCGACCCTTCCACCCCCGAGTAAAGACCCAGACCACGCCGTGGCCGCCGAACTGCGCAGCACCTTCGAAGGCAGCACCATGGTGCTGACCATCAGCAACCCCGAGCACCGCAACGCGCTCGGCCCCGAGATGTATGCCGCCGGCGTCGAGGCGCTGGCGGTGGCCGAAACCAACCCCGAGGTGCGCTGCGTGGTGCTCACCGGCGAAGGCGACACCTTCTGCGCCGGCGGCAACCTGCAGCGCCTGCTGGCCAACCGGCAGCGGCCGCCCGAGGTGCAGGCGCAAAGCATCGAGGGCCTGCACAACTGGGTCGAGGCGATCCGCACCTTTCCCAAGCCGGTCATCGCCGCCGTCGAAGGGCCGGCCGCCGGCGCCGGCTTTTCGCTGGCGCTGGCCTGCGACCTGATCGTGGCCGCGCGCAACGCCGTGTTCGTCATGGCCTACAGCAGCGTCGCCCTGTCGCCCGACGGCGGCGGCAGCTGGAGCCTGGCGCACGCGCTGCCGCGCCAGTTGGTCAATGAGCTGCTGGTGGGCGGCGAGCGCATGGGCGCGCAGCGCCTGCACGAGCTGGGCGTGGTCAACCGCCTGTGCGATGCGGGCCAGGCC
>JAEXBL010000162.1 GCA_023394015.1 Pseudomonadota bacterium
GCTTTCCGACCATCGCTGATGCGGTCAACACGGTGATCCAGACCATCCAGATCGGCGTGCCGATCGCGCGGGTGGAGCTGATCGACGCCAACAGCGTGGCGGTGGTCAACCAGTACGCCAAGCTGAGCCTGCCGGTGGGCCACATGCTGCTGATGGAGTTCCACGGCTCGCCGGCCAGCGTGAAGGAGCAGGCCGAGACGGTGCAGCACATTGCCAGCGAACACCACGGCGCCGACTTCGAGTGGGCCGATACGCCCGAGGAACGCACGCGCCTGTGGACGGCACGGCACAACGCCTACTTTGCCGCCGTGCAGAGCCGCCCCGGCTGCCGCTGCATCACCACCGACACCTGCGTGCCCATCAGCCGCCTGGCCGACGCGCTGCTGGACACCGTGGCCGAGGCGGATGACAGCGGCATTCCCTACTCCCTGGTCGCCCACGTGGGCGACGGCAACTTCCACGTCGGCTACCTCATCGACCCCGACGACGACGCCGAGCGCGCGCAGGCCGAGGCGCTGAACCACCGCGTGGTGGCGCGCGCGCTGGCGTTGGGCGGCACCTGCACCGGCGAGCACGGCGTGGGCCTGCACAAGATGGGCTTTCTGCGCGACGAGGCCGGCGACGGCGCCGTGGCCATGATGCGCACCATCAAGCAGGCGCTGGATCCGGACAACATCATGAACCCGGGCAAGGTGTTCGCGATGTAGGGACGCTTGGCGTGGCGGCGCCACGCCAGGGCAGGTCCGCGAACTCGGGCCGGCCATGAAAAACGGCCGCTTGCGCGGCCGTGTGGCGAAGACTGTGACTGTGTTGTACCCGTCCGTCAGCGGCGGCGACGGGGCGCGGCCTTGCGCGGTGCGTTCCGCGGGGTGTAGGTCTGCGACGGCGCGGCGCCGCCGTCCACGCCCAGGCGGCCACCGCCGCCCAGGCCCTGGCCCTGCACGCTTTGCGCGCGGTAGTTGCGCACCGAGCGCACCATCTGGTTGTAGGCGTCCATGAAGGCGGCGGCGATGACCTTGCCCTGCGGCGTGTTCTGGTAGCCCCCCAGACCGACGCCGGCCCGGCCACCGAACAGGGTGCCCATGCCGCCCAGGTCGGTCTTCGAGGCGCTGCCCTGCGAGGCGCCCACCTGCACGCCCGAGCGGTTGTCCACCAGGGTCAGCATGGCGGCGGCTTCGCGCGTCTTGGTGGCGCCGCCGATGGCGCCCAGCGCGCGGCCACGGCCGCCGCCGATCAGCCCGCCCAGCGCCGCCATGGCGCCGCCGGTGTTGTCTTCGCTGAAGATGATCTCGGGCGACAGGCCGTAGTCCGAGGCCACGATCTGCCCGCGGCCGAAGTTGCTGCCGCCGCGCATCTCGCCCGACTGCATCAGCTCGCGCTCGCGGCTCATGGCGCGCATGCCGGCGCGGCCGCGCTCGACGACGACGAAGCAGTTGGACTGCTGCACCATCAGGCGCAGCAGGTTGGCGGTGGGCGGCAGGCGGTATTCGTCGCGCAGGATGGTGTACCAGCCGGCGTCCTGGTTCTCGACCAGCGACACGGTGCCCAGGGGCGAATCGCACTTCTCCAGCTGCGTGTTCTCGCCGCTGCTGGTGGCGCCACCGGCACCGCCGGTGGCCACGGTGTCGGCCCCGCTGCCGCCGCCCATCTTCAGGCTGGTGGTTTCACAACCGGCCAGCATCAGCGCCGCCCCCGCGGCGGCCAGCACCGCCCATTTCCTCTTCGACATCCGATCGACTCCTGGTAATCGCCCTGGCAACAAGGCATGAAAAAAATGGCCGCAAGATCGTGCCACGGCGCGGATGCGCCGGCCACCCCCCATTGGTAGGGCACCGCCACCGGATGCACCGGATGGGCGCCCCCACACACGGGTCGCGTCAAGACGCGCATGATACTGCTCAGTGTTACAGCGAGTTTCACCCGGATGGAGGATGAAACGGCGGCAGTGCCGCCGCGGCCGGGCCTGGCGAACAGGGGCTGGCAGCCCTTCGGTCGATCGTGGCTTGGGTGAACCTTCAGTTCGGCGCCACGCCCAGCGCGCGCACGGTTTCCACGTCCAGGTAGCCGTGCACCGGCAGGCCGCGGGCCTGCTGGTAGCGGGCCACGGCGGCCAGGGTGGCGGCGTCCAGCGCGCCGTCGGTGGGGCCGGGGTCGAAGCCGGCCGACTGCAGGGCCAGCTGCACCTGGCGGATCTTGTCGGGGTGCGTGTTGGTCTCGCACATCACCTCGCGCCGCTCCTCGCGCGGCTCGGCCACCTTGACCTGCCAGCTCAGGGTTTCGTATTGCGCCGGCACGTCCACCCAGCGCGTGCTGGCGGGCTGGTCGATGACCTGGCGCGTTTCGGTGCGGTAGACGGCGGGCACCACCTCTTCGCGCACGCCGGCTTCGCGGGTGACGATCTGGCGCTCCAGCGGCTGCACCAGCTCGGGCACCGGCACCTGGCGCAGGCTGGCGGGCTGGTCCAGCTCGTAGCGGGTGATGGCCTGGGTTTCGGCCGCCACCGGCACGGTGCGGGTGGTTTCGGCGCGCACCAGCACCTGGGTGGGCACGGTCTTGTAGGTGGCGGGCACGGTCACGGTTTCGGTGCGGGCCGGCTCGACCAGCACGCGGCGCTTGATGGTGCGGTAGGCGGCGGGCACGTCGACCACGCGCACGCCGGCGGGCTGCTCGGGCACGTAGCGGTTGACGTTGCGGTACTCGGCCGGGATGCGCACCTCGCGCACCCAGCTGTCGGGGCCCAGGGCCAGGTGCGAGCGGTCGATCTGCACGCCGGGCGCGTCGGCAACGGCCGAGGCGCGCAGCAGGCGCTGGCCGCTGGGGGTGGCGATCAGCTCGCCGCTGGGGTCGAACTTGTAGCCGAGCGCGCGGGCGCGGTCGAAGTCGACCTCCTGCCGGTACACGCTGTGGTAGACGGCGGGCACCGGCACCACGCGCTGGGTGGCCTCGCGCACCACCACCTGCTTGGTGACGTTCTTGTATTCGGCCGGCACGGCGATGTCGGTGGTGGTGGCCGGGGCCTTGAGCACCTGGCGCTGCACCGTCTGGTACTGCGCCGGCACCTCGACCAGGCACCACACGTCGTCCTCGAGCTGCTGGTTGTCGGCCGGGGTGGCGCCCATGTCGAGCACGCCGTGCGAGGCGCCGCCGGTGGCGGCCGGCACCAGGGAGCGGTCGGCGACGTTGTAGCCCTTGAACTGGCCGGTCGGATCGACCACGAAGGCGCGCAGCGGCACCACCTCGATGGCCTGGCCGACCCAGGCGCGCCCCCGGCGCCATTCGCGGTAGGGCTCGCTGATCTTGACCTGCTCGGTGACGATCTCGTAGGCGGCGGGCACCTCGGCCTTGCGCACGGTGGCCGGGCGCACTTCGACCGGCTCGACCACGGTCTGCATCACCGGCGGCACGGCCTCGATGCGGGTGGTGGCCTCCGCGCGCAGGCGGCGCTCGGGCACCTGCTTCATGGGCAGGCGCACCGGCACGTAGCGCACCACCTCGGGCCGCACCAGCACGCGCTCGACCTCGGTGCGGTAGCGCGGCTCGATGGTTTCGGTGCGGGTGGTGTCGGGGCTGACCATCACCGTTTCCTCGACCTCCTTGTAGACGGCCGGCACCACGCGCTGGATGGTGTGCTCGGGCACGTCGACCACGCGGGTCATCTCGGTCTTGTAGACGGGCGGCACCACCTCGATGTGCTGCGTGGCCTCGCGCGTGACCAGCTGCTCGGTGCTGGTCCTGAAGGTGGGCGGCACCGGCTCGTCGCGCACGCCGGCGGGGCGCACCACCACGTTCTCGGTCACGGTGCTCAGCTCGGCCGGCACCGCCACCTGGCGGCGCGTCTCGGGCTGCACCAGCACCTGCTCGGTCACGGTCTTGTAGGTGGCGGGCACCACCTCCTGGCGGCGGGTGGCGGGGGCGATCAGTACCTGTTCGGTGCGCGTCTCGAAGCGCGCCGGGTACAGGATGTTGGCAAAGCACTGGTTGGGCTGTGCCTGCGGCTGCGGCGGCGGCGCCTGCTCGGCCACGGTGGGCGCAGGCGGCACCGGGCGCGGCAGGTTGCCCGAAAAGCCGTTGTCGCACTGCGCCATGGTGGCGCGCAGCGGCTGGCCGGCAGCGTCGCTGTACAGGTTGAGCGGCATGTCGGGGCTGAAGGGCACCCACTTGCCGACCAGCTCGGGCGTGATGTCGGGCCGGCCCTTGACGTGGCGGATGCCCAGGTCGCAGGCGCCACGCGCGTAGTCGGCGGCGCTGTAGCGCAGGCCGGCGGCCTGGGCGGTGGCGCTGGCCAGCTCGCTCAGGCGGATGGTGCGCACGCTGGCCTCGCCGGCCTGGCGCGTGGGCTTGCGGGTGGTGACGGGGCGGTAGAAGCGCGCCGTGCCGGCCTGCACGGCGGCATCGCACTCGGCGGCGGTGTCGTAGCCGACGTTGCCGTGCTGGTCGGTGACCATGCCGGCCTGCGCGGCACCGGCCAGCAGCAGGCTGCCGCCCAGCAGCGCGGCCTGGCGGATGGGACGACGGGGGGCGTTCTTCTTGGACGGCTTCATGCGGCACTTCCTCGCGCAAACTGGCAAACACCCCGCCCGGCCGGGCGCGGCATACAGCGGCAAATGGTAACCGCAGGTGACCAGAAAAGGGCCGCAGCGGCCGGCACTTGCGCGGCAAACGCAACACAGGGGATGAAATATGTCGCGGCCGTCGGGGGGCCGCGCCCGCTTCAGCGCCTTACCCTGCCACGTGCCCCAGCACGTCGATGCGCGCCGGCGGCAGGTTAGCGAGCACCCGCTCGCGGGCCTGGCCCACCAGGCCGGCGCCCTGCCACAGCGAGGGCCCGCGCATGGCGTAGGTGAACTGCAGCAGACGCCCGCCCGGGGCCAGCGCCCGCGCGCCGGCCTGCAGGATGCGCTGGCGCACCGGCAGCGGGATCGACAGCAGCGGCAGGCCGGAGACGATGCAGTGCACCGCCAGCGGCGCGCCGCCGGCGCCGCGGCCGGGCCAGTCG
>JAEXBL010000456.1 GCA_023394015.1 Pseudomonadota bacterium
GTGGCGGCCAGGGCTTCGCGCAGGCGCTGGGCCACGAGCTGCGGCGGCGACATGGTCCAGCGCGCGGTGGCATAGGGGCGCGGCTGCTGGCCGCTGCCGTGGTACAGCAGGCGGTAGACCACCGCCGTGCCGTCGATGGCGGCGCCGGAGTCGACCGGCGCCAGCGCCAGCGCGCTGCCGCGGGAAGCGGCATCGGTGGGCAGGGCCAGGGGCGGGCCCAGGTCGTAGGGCTGGGGGCGCACCGGCTTGTCGGGCAGCGGCATGGCGCAGCCGGCCAGGGCCAGGGCGCAGGCAAGAAAAACGACTCTGGCGCCCGTGGGGCAGGCGTGGGCAGCGATGGCTTTCATATCAAACACCTCAACGGGATGCGGCGGCAGCAGGCGCTTCGGTCACGGGCGGCACGGGCCCGCCGGGCACGGGCTGGCCAAAGCCGGGCTCGCCCGGGCCGGGCGGGATGGCGCCCCGGCCGTAGATGAAGGCCTGCGGGTTCTCGCTGATCGAGTTGGCAATGCGGTCCAGCCGGCGGATGGTGCGGCTGGCGTCCTCGGTCAGGTTCTGGATGCGCGGCAGCGTGGTGGCGGTGACGGTGTTGGCGCTTTCGCTGAGCTGGTCGACCACGCCGCCCTTGCCGGCCACCTGGTCGACGGCGCGCTTGACGTCGCCGGCCACGGTGTTGAAGTTGGCCAGGGTCTCGCGCGTCTGCTGGGCGGCCGTATCGACCGACCTGAACGCCGCACTGGCCTGATCGACCAGGCGCGGGAGGCTGGCGCGGGCCGGGTCGAGCTGGGTCTGAATGGTGGTGTTGGCGGTTTCCGCAAGCTGTTGGGTGCTCTTGGCGGCCTCGCCGATCTCCTGCAGCGCGGCGGTGAAGGCGGCCTGGTTCTCGTCGCTCAGCACGGTGTTCACGCGGTCGGCGATGGCGCCCACCTTGTCGGCCAGCTCGCTGGCCATGTCGGTCAGCTGGCCCAGCGTGCTGGGCTTGAGCGGGATGCGCGGCGGGCCGTTGGGGCCGGGCGGCGGCGGCTCGCTGGATTGGCCATCGTCATCCAGCTGCACGAAGGACAGGCCGGTGACGCCCTGGAAGGCCAGCGTGGCGAAGGTGGAGCGGGTGATCGGCGCGTCGGGCGCCACGGCCAGGCGCACCAGCACGTTGGCGCGGTTGTCGGGGTCGAAGCTGATGTCGGTCACCTTGCCGATAGCCACGCCCTTGTAGCGCACCGCCGCCTGCGGCTGCAGGCCGCTGACGGCCTCGTGGCTCACCATTTCGTAGGAGGTGGTGTTGACCTCGTCGCGCAGCAGCCACATGGCCAGGCCGATGAGCAGCAGGGTCACCGCCAGCACGAAGGCGCCGGCGGCCAGGGCGTGGGCTTTGTTTTCCATGGTCTCGTCAATCGTTTTGGGCTGGGGCGGTGCGGCGCGCGCGCAGCAGTTCCATTGCGCGCCGGCCGCGTTCGCCCAGGAAGAAGTGGCGGATGAAGGGGTGGTCGAAGGCCAGCACCTCGGGCACCGGCGCGGCAATGATCACCTGCTGGTCGGCCAGCACGGCCACGCGGGTGGACAGCTCGAACAGCGAGTCCAGGTCGTGCGTGACCATCATCACCGTCAGCCCCACCTCCTGGTGCAGCGAGCGCAGCAGGGTGACGAAGGCGTCGGAGCTGTCGGGGTCGAGCCCGGCGGTGGGCTCGTCGAGCATGAGCAGCGGCGGGTCCATGATGAGCGCGCGCGCCAGCGCCACGCGCTTGATCATGCCGCCCGACAGCTCGCTGGGCATCTTGTGCGCGTCGGCGGGCTTCAGGCCCACCATCTGCAGCTTCAGCAGCGCCGCCTGGCGCGCCAGCTCGTCGGGCAGGGCGCCGGTCTCGCGCAGCGGAAAGGCGATGTTGTCGAGCACCGTGAAGGCCGAGAACAGCGCCCCCTGCTGGAACAGCATGCCCACGCGCGCCGCCGCGCCGTCGCGCGAGATCTGGCTGACCGGCTGGCCCAGCACGCGCACCGTGCCCTTGTAAGGCGTGTTCAGCCCCAGCATCTGGCGCAGCAGCACCGTCTTGCCGGTGCCCGAGCCGCCCACCAGGGTCAGCACCTCGCCGCGGTACACGGTCAGGTCCAGGTCCTTGTGCACCACGTGCTGGCCGCCGCCGGGCACCGGGAAGGCGCTCCACAGCCCGCGCACCTCGATCATCGGCTGGCCCTGCTCGGGCAGGGACGTCGGCGCGGCGGCGATCTCGTCGGGCGGCGGGGCGATGGCGTCTTCGGTCGTCATCTACATTCCAACCTTTTTGAACAGCACCGCAAACAGCGCGTCGATCAGGATCACCGCCGTGATCGAGGCCACCACCGAGGCCGTGGTGCCCTGCCCCAGGCTCTCGGTGTTGGGCTTCACGCGCAGGCCGTAGTGGCAGCCGATGAGCGCGATCGACACACCGAACACCACCGACTTGGACAGCGCCAGCCACAGGTTGGGCGCCCGCACGGCGGCGGGCAGCGCCTCGTAGAAGTAGCCGGGGGTGATGCCCAGCGTGATGTCGGCCGCCAGCATGCCGCCCACCAGCGAAGCCAGCGTGGTCCACACCGCCAGCAGCGGCATGGCGATGGCCAGCGCCAGCGCGCGCGGCAGCACCAGCCGAAAGCCGGCCGGAATGCCCAGCACGCGCATGGCGTCCAGCTCCTCGGTCACGCGCATCACGCCGATCTGCGCCGTGATGGCCGAGCCCGAGCGCCCGGCGATCAGCACCGCTGCCAAGAGCGGCCCCAGCTCGCGGATCAGCGCCAGGCCGAGGATGTTGACGATGAAGGTCTCGGCGCCGAACTGGCGCAGCACCTGGCTCATCAGGTAGGCCAGCACCACGCCGATCAAGAAACCCACCAGCGCCGTGATCGGCAGCGCCTGCGCGCCGATGCGGTACAGGTGGCCCGAGAAATCGCGCCACGGCCCGCGCAGCGGTGCGCCCAGCAGGCGCAGAAAGTCCAGCAGCAGCTGGCCCATCAGGCCGATGAAGTCGCGCACCTGGCCCAGCGCCTGCACCACCCACAAGCCCAGCGCGTCCCCCCGCCGCGCCAGCGACAGGCGGCGCGGCGGCAGCTCGGCCGGCGGGTGGTCGGCCACGCGCTGCAGCAGCGCGCGCTGCTCGTCGGCCAGCTCGACCTGCGCCGGCCACTGCCGGCCCCAGTGGTTCCACAGCGTCAGCGCGCCCAGGTGGTCCAGGGCCTGCACGCCGCGCAAGTCCCAGGCCGCGGCGGCGCCGGTGCCGGCCCGGGCGCGCGGCAGGCCCCGCCAGGTGTTGGCGG
>JAEXBL010000165.1 GCA_023394015.1 Pseudomonadota bacterium
GGCGCCGCTGGCGCCGGCCGACGCGCGCGGCCTGTCGGACCAGCGCCTGGACGGCGTGCGCTGGCGCGTCTACACCGCCACGCGCGAATCCAAGGGCCGCGTGAAGGACGTGATCCACGTCGGCGAGCATCTGGCGGCGCGCCGCCACGTGCTGCTGGCCAGCCTGCGCGGCACGCTGCTGCCGCTTCTGGTGGCGCTGCCGCTGCTGGCGGCCGGCATCTGGTGGGCGGTGCGCCGCGCCGTGCGCCCGCTGCGCCGCCTGGGTGCCAGCGTGGCCGCGCGCCGCCCGCAGGCGCTCGAGCCACTGCCTGAGCACGATGTGGTGCCCGAGGTGCGCCCGCTGGTGCGCGCGCTCAACGACTTGTTCGAGCGCGTGCACGAGCAGCTGGCCAGCGAGCGCCGCTTTACCGCCGACGCCGCGCACGAGTTGCGCACGCCGATTGCCGGCATCCGCATGCAGGCGCAGGTGGCGCAGGGCGCCACCCAGGACGACGAGCGCCGCGCCGCGCTGGCCGCCACCATTGCCGGCTGCGACCGCGCCACGCGGCTGGTGGAACAGCTGCTGCAACTGGCGCGGCTGGAGGCCGAGGTAAACGACGCCGACGCGCGCGAAGGCGGCGCCGGCGCCTGCGACCTGGCCACCGTGGCGGCGCAGCAGGTGCAGGATCTGCAGCCTCAGGCGCACGCGCGCGGCCAGCACATTGCGCTGCAGCGCCCGCCGCAGGCCGTGGTGGTGCCCATGAGCGCCACGCTGGCAGCGGTGCTGCTGCGCAACCTGATCGACAACGCCCTGCGCTACGGCCCCGATGGCGGGCGCGTGGCGGTGCAGGTCGAGGCCGCCACGGCGGGCGAGGGCGCGCGGCTGCTCGTCGAGGACGCCGGGCCGGGCCTGTCGGACGCCGACCGCCAGCGCCTGGGCGAGCGCTTCTTCCGCGTGCTGGGCAGTGGCCAAAGCGGCAGCGGCCTGGGCTGGTCCATCGTGCGGCGGCTGTCGCGCCTGCACGGCCTGGATGTCGGGCTGGACCGCAGCCCGGCGCTCGGCGGCCTGCGGGTGACGGTGCGCTGGCCGGTGCCTTGAGGTGGGGGGCCAAGCCGGTCGCGCACGCGACGGCTTGCTATCGACATGGAAGCTGCCTGCACAGGCTGGCAGGCTTTGCGCACGCTTTTGATGTTCAGCAAGCTAAGTGATTTCCCTGCCTGAAAACGGCCTTGCCGCCGCCTGCGCCCGCCTAGAATCTGCCGCAGCGCAGCATTTTTTCAGTCCGCCAGTTCCATGAGTCGAGCCAAACCCCCCGCGCCAGCGAAGAAGACACCCGCGGCGGCACCCGTCGGCGCGGAGCGCGTGATCAAGAAATACCCCAACCGGCGGCTGTACGACACCAGCAGTTCGGCCTACATCACGCTGGCACAGGTGCGCGACCTGGTGATGGCGCACGAGCCGTTCACCGTGGTCGACGCCAAGAGCGGCGAAGACCTGACGCGCAGCATCCTGCTGCAAATCATCCTGGAGGCCGAAGCGGGCGGCGCGCCCATGTTCAGCGAGGCGGTGCTGGCACACATCATCCGCTTCTACGGCCACGCCATGCAGGGCTTTCTGGGCGCGTACCTGGAGAAGAACATCCAGACCTTCATCGAGGTCCAGGCCGTCCTGGCCGAGCAGTCCAAGGGCCTGTCGCCGGAGATGTGGGCCCAGTTCATGCACCAGCAGTCGCCCATGATGCAGGGCGTGATGGGCAACTACCTGGAGCAGTCCAAGGCCATGTTCCTGCAGATGCAGGAGCAGATGAGCCGCCAGACCGAGCAGATGCTGGGCGCCTTCGGCATCAAGCGCCCCCCGGCCTGAAGTTGCCGCCCGGGGGAAGGCGCCGCAGGGGGTCGGTTCACTGCGACAATTGCGGCATGAGTGAAACCACCGCGCCACCGCCGCGCATCGGCTTCGTCAGCCTGGGCTGCCCCAAGGCCCTGACCGATTCCGAACTGATCCTGACCCAGCTCTCGGCCGAGGGCTACCAGACCAGCAAGACCTTCGAGGACGCCGACCTGGTCATCGTCAACACCTGCGGCTTCATCGACGAGGCCGTCAAGGAAAGCCTGGACACCATCGGCGAGGCCTTGTCGGTCAACGGCAAGGTCATCGTCACCGGCTGCCTGGGTGCCAAAACCATAGCGCCCGACGCCGATGGGGTGGGCGCTGGCAACCCGAATGATTCAGGCAACCTGATCAAGCACCTGCACCCGTCGGTGCTGGCCGTGACCGGCCCGCACGCCACGCAGGAAGTGATGGACGCGGTGCACCAGCATCTGCCCAAGCCGCACGATCCGTTCCTCGACCTGGTGCCGGGCGCCTTCGGCGAGGCGGGCCTGAAGCTCACGCCGCGCCACTACGCCTACCTCAAGATCAGCGAGGGCTGCAACCACCGCTGCACCTTCTGCATCATCCCGTCGATGCGGGGCGACCTGGTCAGCCGGCCCATCGGCGAGGTGCTGAAGGAGGCGCGGGCGCTGTTCGAGGGCGGCGTGAAGGAACTGCTGGTGATCAGCCAGGACACCTCGGCCTATGGCGTCGACGTGAAGTACCGCACCGGCTTCTGGGACGGCCGCCCGGTCAAGACCCGGCTGCTGGAACTGGTGCAGGCCTTGGGCCAACTGGCCGCGCCGCACGGCGCCTGGGTGCGCTTGCATTACGTGTACCCGTACCCACATGTGGACGAGATCCTGCCGCTGATGGCCGAAGGCAAGGTGCTGCCGTACCTGGACGTGCCCTTCCAGCACAGCCACCCCGAGGTGCTGCGCCGCATGAAGCGCCCGGCCAGCGGCGAGAAGAACCTGGAGCGCATCGCCCGCTGGCGCGAGTTGTGCCCGGAGCTGGTGATCCGCTCCACCTTCATCGCTGGCTTTCCGGGCGAGACCGAGGCCGAGTTCGAGCACCTGCTGGACTTCATGCGCGCCGCGCGCATCGACCGCGCGGGCTGCTTTGCCTATTCGCCGGTCGAAGGCGCCGCCGCCAACGCGCTGCCCGGCATGCTGCCGCAGGAAGTGCGCGAGGAACGCCGCGCCCGCTTCATGGCCGTGGCCGAGGAGGTGTCCACCACCAAGCTGCAGGAGCGCGTGGGCGCCACCATGCAGGTGCTGGTGGATTCGGCGCCCGCCCGCGGCCGGCGCGGCGGCGTGGGCCGCAGCTATGCGGATGCGCCCGAGATCGACGGCCTGGTGCACCTGTTGCCGCCCGAGCGGCCGAGCAAGGTGCTGAAGGTGGGCGAGTTCACGCGCGCGCGCATCGTGGCCGCGCAGGGGCACGACCTGGTGGCGCTGCCGATCTGATGCACCGGATGCGCCGCGCCCGCCTGATGTTTTTTGGCAACAAGGCCCGGGCCCGTGCGGCCGGGGCCCAAGAAAAAAGCCACCCGAAGGTGGCTTGTCTCTATGGAGAAGTCTGCTTATGTCGGACTTTTCCGGTTACCGTTGGTGCCCAGGAGAGGACTCGAACCTCCACGCCTCTCAGCGCTAGTACCTGAAACTAGTGCGTCTACCAATTCCGCCACCTGGGCATTTCAGGAAAAGAAGGATTCTATATCAAAAATACAGCCATTTCCAGCGGCCTGCTGGATGAAATTGAAGGCACGGTGCAAGGCCACCGCGACGGCCACGGTTTCGTGGTGCGCGACGACGGCGAACCCGACATCTACCTGCCCCCCAACGAGATGCGCGCGGTGCTGCACCGCGACCGCGTCAAGGTGCGCATCGTGCGCCAGGACCGGCGCGGCCGCCCCGAGGGGCGCGTGCTGGAAATCGTGCAGCGCCCGCCGCACCCGATCATCGGGCGGCTGCTGCACGAAGGCGGCATCTGGCTGGTGGCGCCCGAGGACAAGCGCTACGGCCAGGACGTGCTGATCCCCAAGACCGGCATCGGCGCCGCCAGGACCGGCCAGGTGGTGGTGGTCGAGCTGACCGAGCCGCCGGCGCTGTACGGCCAGCCCGTCGGCCGCGTGAAGGAGGTGCTGGGCGAGATCGACGACCCCGGCATGGAGATCGAGATCGCGGTGCGCAAGTACGGCGTGCCGCACGAGTTCTCGCAGGCCGCCATCGGCGAGGCGCGCGCCCTGCCCGACACCGTGCAGCCGGCCGACAAGGCCGGCCGCATCGACCTGACCGACGTGGCCCTGTGCACCATCGATGGCGAGGACGCGCGCGCCTTCGACGACGCCGTGTATTGCGAGCCGGCCGTGGTCAGCGGCCGCGGCAAAAGGCCCAACGGCTGGCGCCTGCTGGTGGCCATTGCCGACGTCAGCCACTACGTGCAGACCGGCAGCCCGCTCGACGTGGACGCCTACGATCGCGCCACCAGCGTCTACTTTCCGCGCCGCGTGATCCCCATGCTGCCCGAGAAGCTGAGCAACGGCCTGTGCTCGCTCAATCCCGACGTCGAGCGCCTGTGCATGGTGTGCGACATGCTGGTGTCGGCCCAAGGCGAGGTGGTGGCCTACCAGTTCTACCCGGCGGTGATGCGCAGCCACGCGCGCTTCACCTACGACGAGGTGGCCGCCATCCTGCAGAACACGCGCGGCCCCGAGGCGGCGCGCCGGCAGGAGCGGGTGGCCGACCTGCTGAACCTGCACGACGTGTTCCGCGCCCTGCTGAAAGGCCGGCAGGCGCGCGGCGCGGTGGATTTCGACACCGTCGAGACGCAGATCGTCTGCGACGAGGCCGGCCACATCCTGAAGATCGAGCCGCGCACGCGCAACGACGCGCACCGCCTGATCGAGGAATGCATGCTGGCGGCCAACACCTGCAGTGCCGACTTCATCCTGCAGGGCAAGCAGCCCGGGCTGTTTCGCGTGCACGAGGGCCCCACGCCCGAGAAGCAGGAAACGCTGCGCGCCTACCTGAAGGCGCTGGGCCTGGGCCTGTCGATCAGCGACAACCCGCACCCCAGCGAATTCCAGAAGATCGCCGAGGCCACGCAGGAGCGGCCCGACGCCGAGCAGATCCACATGATGCTGCTGCGCTCGATGAGCCAGGCGCTGTACACGCCGGTCAACAGCGGCCACTTCGGCCTGGCCTACGACGCCTACACGCACTTCACCAGTCCCATCCGGCGCTATCCCGATCTGCTGGTGCACCGCGTCATCAAGGCCATTCTGCAGCAGCGCAAGTACCAGTTGCCAACCCTGCCCACGCCCGGCGAGGCGCACGAGAAGCTGAAGGCGCGGCTGGAAAAAGGCAACGCCGCGCGCCGCAACGGCGAGCCGCCGCAGACCAAGCGCCAGTCGCCCGAGATGCTGGCCTGGGAAGCCGCCGGCCTGCACTGCAGCGCCAACGAGCGCCGCGCCGACGAGGCCAGCCGCGACGTCGAGGCCTGGCTCAAGTGCAAGTACATGAAGGAGCACCTGGGCGAGGAATACAACGGCAGCGTCAGCGCCGTCACCAGCTTCGGCCTGTTCGTGACCCTGCAGGACTTGTACGTCGAGGGCCTGGTGCACATCACCGAGCTGGGCGGCGAATACTTCCGCTTCGACGAAATCCGCCAGGAGCTGCGCGGCGAGCGCACCGGCATCCGTTACGCCATCGGCACCAAGGTGCGGGTGCAGGTCAGCCGCGTCGACCTGGACGGCCGCAAGATCGACTTCCGCCTGGTGCGCGAGGGCGACGAGCTGACCAGCCGCGCCCTGCGCGACAAGGGCCTAGCACCGGCCGGCGAGCGCGGCCAGCCGGCCAAGCAGTCGGCCAAGCGCGCCGCCCGCCAGCAACGCGAGGCCGAGCGCGGCGCCGCGCGCGCCTCGCCGATCCAGGCGCTGAAGTCGGCCGTGAAGAAGGCCGCAGCCAAGGCCAAGAAAAGCGGCAAGCCGCGCCAGTCGAAGCGCTGAGGACGGATCGCGTTCAGCCCCCCAGCCGCCGCGCCAGCGCGCCGGCGGTGAGCGGCTGGCCGGTGGGCCAGGCG
>JAEXBL010000192.1 GCA_023394015.1 Pseudomonadota bacterium
ACCCAGTACGGGTCGCGCAGCGCCATCGGCGCCAGCGGCGTGTAGAAGGCCGGCCCCAGGCCGGCAAAGCGATGGCGCCAGGCCAGGCCAAGGTCGGCGGCGGCGGATGGGGCGGGCGACTCCAGCGTGGGCATGGCGGCATTGTCGGGCCCTTGCGAAGGGCGTGCGGGCGGCGCGTGATTAGGGCCGAAAGCTGTCGCCTGCGCAGCCGCCCGGCGCGCGGCGATGAATTACCATTTCAAGACGCAACCCACCCACCAAACAGGAGACCATATGCTGGGCCAGATGCAGAACCACCCGCTGCTGATTTCGTCGCTGATCGACTTTGCCGCCAGGCACCACAAGGACGGGCAGGTGGTCTCGCGCCGGGTCGAGGGCGACATCCACCGCTACACCTGGGCCGACGTGCAGCAGCGCTCCAAGCAGGTCGCCAACGGGCTGGACGCCCTGGGCCTGGCGGCCGGCGATCGCGTCGGCACGCTGGCTTGGAACGGCTACCGCCACCTGGAGCTGTATTTCGGCGTCAGCGGCTCGCAGCGCGTGCTGCACACCATCAACCCGCGCCTGCTGCCCGAGCAGATCGCCTGGATCGTCAACCACGCCGAAGACCAGGTGCTGTGCTTCGAGACCAGCTTCCTGCCCATCGTGCAGGGCATCCACGCGCACTGCAAGACCGTGAAGCACTGGATCGCGCTGTGCGACGAGGACAAGCTGCCCCAGGACAGCGGCATCCCCAACCTGATGAGCTACGAGGCCTGGCTTGGCCGCCAGTCCAGCGACTACGACTGGCCGCAGTTCGATGAGAACACCGCCTCCAGCATGTGCTACACCAGCGGCACCACGGGCCACCCCAAGGCGGCGCTGTACAGCCACCGCTCCACCGTGCTGCACGCCTACGCCGTGGCCATGCCCGACGTGATGGGCGTGTCGGCGCGCGACGCGGCGCTGCCGGTGGTGCCCATGTTCCATGTCAACGCCTGGGGCCTGCCCTACACGGCCGCCATGGTGGGCTGCAAGCTGGTGTTTCCCGGCCCGGCGCTGGACGGCAAATCGGTGTACGAGCTGATCGAGGCCGAGAAGGTGACCTTCGCCGCCGGCGTGCCCACCGTGTGGCAGATGCTGCTGGGCCACGTGGGCCAGAACAAGCTCAAGTTCTCGACCATGACGCGCACGGTGATCGGCGGCTCGGCCTGCCCGCCAGCCATGATCGAGACCTTCCGCAACGACTACGGCGTGGAAGTGCTGCACGCCTGGGGCATGACCGAGATGAGCCCGCTGGGCACCGTCTGCACGCTGAAGGAAAAGCACCGCGACCTGAACGAGCAGCAACAGCTGGCCGTGCGCATGAAGCAGGGTCGCGGCATCTTCGGCGTCGACATGAAGATCGTCGGCGCCGATGGCCAGGAACTACCGTGGGACGGCAAGACCTATGGCGACCTCTACGTGAAGGGCCACTGGATTCTGGACACCTACTACAAGGGCGAGGGCAGCCCGCTGCGCGACGGTTGGTTCCCCACTGGCGACGTGGCCACCATCGACGCCGACGGCTTCATGCAGATCACCGACCGCACCAAGGACGTGATCAAGTCCGGCGGCGAATGGATCAGCTCGATCGACATCGAGAACGTGGCCATGGGCCACCCGGCGGTGGCCATGGCGGCCTGCATCGGCATGCCGCCCCCCAAGTGGGACGAGCGGCCCATCGTCGCCGTCACCCTCAAGCCGGGCGCCGAGCTGACGCGCGAAGAACTGCTGCAGTTCTACGAAGGCAAGGTGGCCAAGTGGCAGGTGCCGGACGACGTGGTGTTCGTCGACGCCATCCCCATTGGCGCCACCGGCAAGATGCTCAAGACCAAGCTGCGCGAAGAGCTGAAGGACTACAAGCTGCCGACGCTGTAAGCACCCCGGGCGGTGGGCGCGGCGGCGCCCACTGCCGCCTGCGCGACACCGCTTACGGAGAAACCCGGCTGCCAAGGGGGCAGGGCGCCGTTACGCTGCCCAGCTCCCCCAGTCGTCAAACAGCAGGAGACAAGTCGATGAAGTGTGCACTCAAGGTTCTGGCCGGCGCCGCGCTGGCCGCGGTGGTGATGGGCGCCCAGGCGCAGCAGGGCGAAACCGTGAAGATCGCCTGGATCGATCCGCAGACCGGCCTGATGGGCCCGCTGGGCACCAACCAGATGCGCAGCTGGCAGTACTTCGCCGAGATATTCAGCGGCAGCAACAACCCGGCCGGCGTCAAGTTCGAGATCGTCCCCTTCGACAACAAGCTCAGCCCCGCCGAAAGCGCCAACGCGCTCAAGTCGGCCATCGACCAGGGCATCCGCTACGTGGCGCAGGGCAATGGCTCCTCGGTGGCCGCGGCCCTCATCGACGGCATCAACAAGCACAACCAGCGCAACCCCGGCAAGGAGCTGATGCTGCTCAACTACGCCGCGGTGGACCCGGACTTCACCAACAGCAAGTGCAGCTTCTGGCACTTCCGCTTTGACGCCGACACCTCGATGAAGATCGAGGCCATGACCACCTTCATGAAGGACCAGAAGGACATCCACAAGGTCTTTTTGCTGAACCAGAACTACTCGCACGGCCACCAGGTGGCCAAGTTCGCCAAGGACGCGCTCAAGCGCAAGCGCCCCGACATCGAGATCGTCGGCGAGGACCTGCACCCGCTGGCCCAGGTGCGCGACTTCGCGCCCTACATCGCCAAGATCAAGGCCTCCGGCGCCGACACCGTGATCACCGGCAACTGGGGATCGGATCTGGCGCTGCTCATCAAGGCGGCCAAGGAAGGCGGCTACGACGGCAAGTTCTTCACCTACTACACCGGCGTGACCGGCACGCCCACGGCGCTGGGCACCACCGGCGAGGGCAAGGTGTACCAGGTCGCCTACGCGCACTACAACATCCCTGGCGACATCGCCAAGTGGATGGACGGCTTCAAGACCAAGTTCAAGGACGACATGTTCACCGCCGCCATCCCGACGGCCATGATCGGCCTGTCCAAGGCCATGGCGGCGGCCAAGTCCACCGAGCCGGCCAAGGTGGCCAAGGCCTTCGAGGGCCTGAAGTGGGACAACTACAACGGCGAGGTCGAGATGCGCAAAGCCGACCACCAGCTGCAGCAGCCGCTGTACGTGACGGTGTGGCAAAAGGCCGGCGGCAAGTACCCCTACAGCCCCGAGAACACCGGCATGACCCTGGTGCCGGTGGCCGAGTACCCGTCCTACGTCTCCAGCACGCCCACCTCGTGCGCCATGAAGCGCCCGTCCTGAGCCGTGTCCCCGCGTGCCGACCGCCCCGCGCGGCGGC
>JAEXBL010000215.1 GCA_023394015.1 Pseudomonadota bacterium
GGGTTCAGCCCTGCGCATCGGGCGCGGCCGCCACGGCGCCGCACTGGCCGCGCTGGCGCAGCGCGTGGTCCATCAGCACCAGCGCCAGCAGCGCCTCGGCGATCGGCGTGGCGCGGATGCCGACGCAGGGGTCGTGCCGGCCCTTGGTGATCACCTCCACCGGCTGGCCGTGCACGTCGATCGAGGCGCGCGGCACCAGGATCGAGCTGGTGGGCTTGATGGCCAGGCCCACCTCCAGGTCGGCGCCGTTGCTGATGCCGCCCAGCACGCCGCCGTCGTGGTTGCTGGCAAACCCGCCACCGGGCAACGGCGAATCGCCGTGCTGGCTGCCCTTGTGCGCCACGCTGGCAAAGCCGTCGCCGATCTCCACGCCCTTGACGGCGTTCAGGCCCATCATGGCCTTGGCGATGTCGGCATCCAGCCGGTCGTAGATCGGCTGGCCCAGGCCCACGGGCACGCGCTGCGCCGTCACGCGCAGGCGCGCGCCCACGCTGTCGCCCGACTTGCGCAGCGCGTTCATGTAGTCCTCCAGCGCCGACACGTCGGCCACCGGGGCGAAGAAGGGGTTGTCGGGCACGTGCGCCCAGTCCTCGAAGCCGATGGGCAGTTCGCCGATCTGCGTCATGCAGCCGCGCACGGTGGTGCCGTACTGCTCGCGCAGCCACTTGCGCGCCACCGCGCCGGCGGCCACCGTGGGCGCCGTCAGCCGCGCCGACGAGCGCCCGCCGCCGCGCGGATCGCGAATGCCATATTTCTTGAAGTAGCTGTAGTCGGCGTGGCCGGGGCGAAAGCGCTGGGCGATGTCGCCGTAGTCCTTGCTGCGCTGGTCGGTGTTGCGGATCAGCAGGCAGATCGGCGTGCCGGTGGTCTGGCCCTGGTACACGCCGGAGAGGATCTCGACCTGGTCCGCCTCGTTGCGCTGGGTGACGAACTTGCTGGTGCCGGGCCGGCGCCGGTCCAGGTCGGGCTGGATGTCGGCCTCGCTCAAGGCCATGCCGGGCGGGCAGCCGTCGATGACGCAGCCAATGGCCGGGCCGTGGGATTCACCGAAATTCGTGACGGCAAACAGAGTGCCGAGGGTGTTGCCGCTCATGCGGTGGATTATCGCAAGCTGCCGGCTCAATACTTGTCGAACACCCGCTGCATGGCTCCGGCTTCCGGCGAGCGCGTCAGCGCCAGCGCCGCCAGCAGGCGCGCCCGCGGCGGGTTCTGGTCGTCGGCAACGACGCTGCCGCAGGCGTTGTCGTCGAAGTTGGCGTTGCGGATCACCGGCCCCGCGCCCACGCGCGCGCAGCGCACCACCGGCACGCCGCGCGCGCGCAGCTCGGCCAACAGCGGCTGCAGGTAGTCCGGCACCGTGCCGCCACCAAAGCCGGCGTGCACGATGGCGCGCGCGCCAGCCGCCACCCAGGCGTCGAACACCTCGCGCCGCATGTTGCCGTGGCTGGTGACCAGGCCGACCAGCGGCAGCGCGCCGATGTCGGCAATGTCGAACTCGCTGTGCAGCGTGTGCGGCCGCGTCACCGCCCGGTACCAACGCGGCGCGCCGGCCACCACCAGCCCCAGCGGGCCGTGCGGCGAGGCGAAGGCGTCCAGCCGCAGGCTGTGCACCTTGGCCACGTCGCGCGCGCTGTGCACCTCCTCGTTCATCACCACCAGCACGCCGCGCGCGGCCGACGAGGGGTGGGCGGCCACCGCCACCGCGTGCAGCAGGTTGGCCGGCCCGGCGGCGGCCGGCGCGGTGCCGGGGCGCATGGCGCCGGTCAGCACGATGGGCTTGGCGCTCTTCACCGTCAGGTGCAGGAAATAGGCGCTCTCCTCCATGGTGTCCGTGCCGTGGGTGACGACCACGCCATCCACGTCGTCGCGCGCGCACAGCGCCGCCACGCGGCGCGCCAGTTGCAGCAGCAGCTCGTCGGTGAAGTCGGCCGAATCGATTTGCAACAACTGCTCGGCCTGCAGCTGCGCCAGCCGCTGCAGGCCCGGCACGGCGGCCAGCAGTTCGGGCGCCGACACCACGGCCGAGCGGTAGGCGGCCGAGGCCGCATCGCCCGGCGCCGTACCCGCGCCGGCAATGGTGCCGCCGGTGGCGACGATGGCAATGCGCGGCAAGGGAGAGACATGGCTGCGGTTCATGCGCCAAATTGTGCGCCAGCCGCAACGCACAGCGCCACGCGGCCTGGTCCGGCACGCCGGGCGCGGCGCCAATCGTTACACTGGGGCCCGACAAGACCCTGGGGGAACCGCCATGCACATCAAGCCCGTCCTCGTCGCCGCCGCGCTGCTGCTGGGCAGCACCGCCCATGCCGCGCTGAGCGCCATCAACACCGACGAGGTGCCGCCTAACTCGCCCTGGAAGGAGCGCGGCCAGCCCGACGCCGGCAAGTTCAACCCCGCGGGCGGGATAGCGCAGGAGGCCCTGCCTGCCGTGGCCGAAGAAGCCGCCATCCCCGTGGCGCCGGCGGCCATGACGCACTACTACCCGCCGGCCATCGTCATCAGCGAGCGCGCGCCCAAGCCCTATGCGCTGGTCGCCGCGCCCACCCTGCCCTGCGCCCCGGCCTACTGCCCGCGCCGGGTGCGGGCGGACCGCAACTGAGCCGCCCCATGCGAGCCGCGCGGCGCCCCCTGCAGCACCGACTGGCTACCTGGCTGGCGACCGGGCTCATGGGCGCCAGCCTGGCCGTGCCGACCGCCGCCTGGGCGGCACTGAAGGTGGGCGACGCCGCGCCCATGTTCAAGACCCCCGCCGCCGTGGCCGGCCAGGCCTTCGAGTTCGACCTGGCCGAGGCGCTGAAGAAGGGGCCGGTGGTGCTGTACTTCTTCCCCAAGGCCTTCACGCGCGGCTGCACCATCGAGGCCAACGCCTTTGCCGAGGCCACGCCCCGGTTCGCCGCCCTGGGCGCCACCGTGATCGGCCTGTCGCACGACGACATCGACACGCTGAAGAAGTTCTCGGTCGAGGAATGCCGCGACCAGTTTGCCGTGGCCTCCGATCCGCAGGCGCGCACCATCAAGGCCTACGACGCCGGCGCGCTGCTGCCCGGCATGGCCGCGCGCATCTCCTACGTCATTGGTCAGGACGGCCGCATCCGCCTGACGCACGAAGGCAGCAACCCGCTCAGGCATGTCGAGGAAACCCTGAAGGCGGTGCAGCAGCTGGCGGCCACGCCACGCTGAAGCAACCTCCGGGCCCGTCGGCGCTCGGCGCCTGCCCCGTCAACGCACGGCGTTACCTCTTTTGTGCACCGGCAGCGCTCACCGCGATCGCTCGCCCCCCATCACGCGCCAGGTGTCGATGCAATGCGCTGCCAGCGCCGTCACCCAGTCGGGCTGTGCCGGCACGAAGGCCAGGCCGAAGCGCGGGCTGACCAGAAAGCCGGCGCAATCGAATGCCGCGGCATCCTGCGCCCGCACATGGCCGGCCAGCGCAGCGAAAGGCAGGTCCACCACCGCATCGGCCAGCCGCAGATACAGCACCGGGGCGCGGCGGGTCACCTCCTCCAGGCGGCCGGAGGAACGCTGAAAGCGCAGCACGGTGTCGCCGTAGTCCAGCTCGTCGAGCCCCACCGCGTTGCACTGGCGGCGCCGTGGCGGGCCGCGGCGCGCCAGCACCTCGTCCAGCGTGACCGTGAAGGGCAGGCCATCCACGGACTGGTACGGCACCAGCTTCATGCGGGGGGCGCGCTGCCGGCCGGTGCAGCGGCCGGGCAAGAACTGCGGTTGCGCAGCACCACGGTGATCTGGCCGTTGGTCTCGATGGTGGCGCGCTCCACCTCGTGCGTGTGCAGGCAGCCCGCCGCGCGCAGGGCCGCCTGCACGTCGTCGGCCGTCAGGCGTTCGGCGCGCATCACGGCGGCATCCAGCGCGCCGGTGTGGATCAGCGTGCGCGGCTTGCCGTCGATCAACCGTGCCAGGCGCGGATGGCGCCAGGTCAGCAGCGCCATCAGCGCGTGGCAGCCGATCAGCGTCAGCGCCGAGATCAGGCCGCCGACGAGCGAGTTGTCGCCCGCGCTCATCGAGTTCTGCACCGCGTTCGACAGGATCAGCAGCAGGATCAGGTCGAACGGGTCGTACTGCCCGATCTGCCGCCGCCCCGTGAGGCGCAGAAACAGCAGCAGGAACGCGTACACCACGACACCGCGAACGACGAACTCCCACCAGGGAACGGAAAGATCGAACATGAGGCCGGCTCCAGCAAAGTGCGCGGCCATTGTCGCGCGCCTGCCGGGGTGCAGCCCCAACCAGCCACCCGCTCAGTCGTAGTCCGCGTCGTGGGCGTTGCGCCGGCTGGCCGACTGCCCGAGGGGCTGGCGCACCTGGGCGTAGGTGCCGGCGTTGTTGATCGTGTACCACAGCCCGTCCTCGAACTGCTTGACCCAGACGATGCGGGGGCTGTCGGCGCCGGAGCTGCGCAGCAGCACGTTGAGACGGTCGGCCTCCTGCCGCTGGCCGGCCACCATCAGTTCGAAGTCGTCGGGCGACATCTGGTAGTCGTTCTCGGGCGAGCTACCGCGCGCGAAGCTGCGGAAGATGTAATGCTGCCGGGGATCCTTCAGGCGGCTGACGAAGGTCGCCAGCACGGGGGAGCGCTCGATCGGCCGCTCCCAGTGCATGGCGTAGCGCAGCATCTTGCCGGCCTCGTCGCGGCGGCTTTCGTCCATGTAGCTGAACACCGCCTCGAAATACAGCTTGAGCGCGCCCTCGGGCGTGGTGGCTTCGCGCTGGTAGCGCGCCTTGAACGCCTGGTAGTCGCGCGGCAGCTCTGCCACCGCCGGCGCTGCCGCGCCGAACACCGCCCATGCCACCGTCGCCAGCCCAAGCGCCCTGCGGGTCATGCTGCCCATCTCCGCTCCTCCAGAAAAAAATGTCGGCAAAACCCCGGTGACGGCGCGCCACGTCAGCGGCCGCGCCCCAGGACCTCCGACAGCTTACACCGCCGCCGACGGCGCCGGCTCGGCCAGCAGGCGGCCCAGCACCACGCCCAGCGGCAAGTCGTCCACCTGGCCGAAGTGCCGCACCCGCAGGCGGCCCTGCCGGTCCAGCACCAGCGTGGTCGGCGTGCCTTGCAGGCCCAGCCGCGCCATGGTGCGCGGCACCGGCTGCCCCGCGCCGGAAGGCGCATCCACGCCCACCGGAAAGCGCAGGCCGTATTCGTGGATGAAGGCTGCCAGCGCGTGCGGCTGCATTGCGTCGTGGTGCTCGAACACCGTGTGCAGGCCGATCACCGCCAGGCCCTGGTCACCATAAAGGCCATGCAGCCTGCGCGCCTGCGGGATGGCGTGCAGCACGCAGCCGGGGCACAGCATCTGGAACGCATGCACCACCACCACCTGCCCGCGCAGGTCGGCCACACGCAGCGGCCGCTCGATGTTGAACCACTGGGCGATGTCCCATTCGGGCATGGGGGCCGCGACGGCATCGTCCCAGCCCGGCCCTTGGCCTGCGCCCGATGCCGGCCCCGCCGTCATGGGCGCTCCAGGGCGCGTGCGCCGGCACGCCGGCGCAGCCAAGTCAGGCCGGCGAACAGCAGCAGCCAGACCACCGTGCGCAGGCTCATCGCGCGCAGGCTCTCGACGGCCACCGCGGCGCCGGTCCGGTACAGGTAAGCAATCGCGCCCAGCACCAGCGCATTCAGGACAAAGATAATTCCCGCCGCCAGCCAGCCCGCCGACAGCTTGCGCCAGGCCATCACGCCGGCGGCGATGTAGGCCGCGCCCATCAAAAAGTTGTAGATCAGCAGCGGCTTGAACACCGCATAGCCGGGATCGGCCCCGCCCAGCGCCCGCCCGCCGGCAAACAGGGTCAGCGCGCCAAATGCCACCGCCACCAGCGCCATCGCGCGCTGGGCCAAGCGGTCAAGCCTTGCGGGTTCCATGGGTGCCTCGTCCGTCGCATGCTCCAGCGGCAAGCGTAGCGCACAAGCCGGCCAGCCCACGCATGCGCGGGCCAAGAAGCCTTGGTGCCAGCAGTGGCATCCGCCCCGGCGATGGAGCGGGCCCACGGACCAGGCAGCACCGCGTTCGGCTGCGCCCGGCCCCGTCAGGCGCTTACTTCAGCGCCTTGTAGCGCACCCGCTTCGGCTTGGCGCCCTCCTCGCCCCGGCGCTTGACCTTGTCGGCCTCGTACTCCTGGAAGTTGCCGTCGAAGAAGGTCCACTGCGAATCGCCCTCGGCGGCCAGGATGTGGGTACAGATGCGGTCGAGGAACCAACGATCGTGGCTGATGACCATCACGCTGCCGGCGAACTCGAGCAGCGCGTCTTCCAGCGCGCGCAGGGTTTCGACGTCGAGGTCGTTGCTGGGCTCGTCCAGCAACAGCACGTTGCCGCCCTGCATCAGCGTCTTGGCCAGGTGCAGGCGGCCGCGCTCGCCGCCGGAGAGCATGCCGACCTTCTTCTGCTGGTCCTGGCCGTTGAAGTTGAAGCGGCCGGCGTAGGCGCGGCTGGGCAGCTGGAACTTGCCGACGGTGATGATGTCGAGCCCGCCGGAGATGTCTTCCCACACGGTCTTGTCGTTGGCCAGCGCGTCGCGGCTCTGGTCGACGAAGGCCATCTGCACCGTCTTGCCGATGCTGACCTCGCCGCTGTCAGGCTGCTCGATGCCGGCGATCAGCTTGAACAGCGTCGACTTGCCGGCGCCGTTGGGGCCGATGATGCCGACGATGGCGCCGGCCGGCACCTTGAAGCTCAAGTCGTCGATCAGCAGGCGGTCGCCGAAGGACTTGCTGACGTTCTTGAACTCGATCACCTCGGTCCCCAGCCGCTCGGCCACGGGGATGAAGATCTCCTGCGTCTCGTTGCGCTTCTGGTATTCGTAGTCGGAGAGTTCCTCGAAGCGGGCCAGGCGCGCCTTGCTCTTGGCCTGGCGGCCCTTGGGATTCTGGCGCGCCCACTCCAGCTCCTTCTTCATGGCCTTGGCGCGGGCGTCTTCGGTGCGCTGTTCCTGCTTCAGGCGCGCTTCCTTCTGCTCCAGCCAGCTCGAGTAGTTGCCCTTGTAGGGAATGCCGTGGCCGCGGTCCAGCTCCAGGATCCACTCGGCGGCGTTGTCGAGGAAGTAGCGGTCGTGCGTGATGGCGACCACGGTGCCGGGAAAGCGCTGCAAGAAGATTTCCAGCCACTGCACGCTTTCGGCGTCCAGGTGGTTGGTGGGTTCGTCCAGCAGCAGCATGTCGGGCTTGGACAGCAGCAGCTTGCACAGCGCCACGCGGCGCTTCTCGCCGCCGGAGAGCTGGCCGATCACCGCGTCCCACGGCGGCAGGCGCAGCGCGTCGGCGGCGATCTCCAGCTGGTGCTCGCTGTCGGTGCCGGCGGCGGCGATCACCGCCTCCAGCCGGCCCTGCTCCTCGCTGAGGGCGTCGAAGTCGGCGTCGGGCTCGGCGTAGGCGGCGTAGATTTCCTCCAGCCGGGCGCGGGCGTCGTTGACTTCCTTCATCGCCTCTTCCACCGCCTCGCGCACGGTGTGCTCGGGGTTGAGCTGCGGCTCCTGCGGCAGGTAGCCGATGTCCAGCCCGGGCATGGGAATGGCCTCGCCCTCGAACTCCTTGTCGATGCCGGCCATGATCTTGAGCAGCGTGGACTTGCCCGAGCCGTTCAGGCCCAGCACGCCGATCTTGGCGCCGGGAAAGAAGCTGAGCGAGATGTCCTTCAGGATCGCGCGCTTGGGCGGCACGATCTTGCTGACGCGGTTCATGGAAAAAACGTATTGGGACATGGGTGAACTCTCGAATGAACGGCTGCCAGCGCACGCCCCGAGCGGCGCTGGAAGCCCCAAAGAATGGAAGAAACCGGAGGAGGACGGCGCCAGGGCCAGCCAGGCAGGCGGCGCGCCGGACAAGCCCGATTATCGGCGCTGAGCGGCACCCCCCGCCGGCCGCCGGGCCGGGCGGCGCCGCGGCGCGCTCAATCGGCGGGTGGCAAACCGCCTGCGTGCGGCGGCCCCGGGTCCGGGTCCGCATCGGCCGGCGGCATCTGCAGCAGCGACTTCAGCGCCGGCGGCAGGTAGCTGCGCGTCAGCCATT
This sequence comes from Pseudomonadota bacterium, assembly GCA_023394015.1. Taxonomy (GTDB): domain Bacteria; phylum Pseudomonadota; class Gammaproteobacteria; order Burkholderiales; family Burkholderiaceae_C; genus Ottowia. The sequence goes on from JAEXBL010000215.1 coordinate 8,020, forward strand.
CCGGCGGCGTCGGCCAGTCGGCCCAGTCGGTGCCGCGCAGCACCATGTGCAGCGCGTGCAGCCAGCGGTGCAGGCCAGTGCGGCTCAGGCGCAGGCGGCGCTGCCCGGCCGACGTGGCGAACACCAGCTCGGCCTGCGTGCCCGCCAGCTCCAGAGCGAACTGGGTGCACAGCACCGCCGTCTGCAGCGCCGGGGCATCCGCGGCCTCGCGGCCCATTTGCAGCGGGCGCGCCTGCTCGCCCGGCTGCGGCTGGTTCAGCGAAGCGTCGTGGGCGGCCGCCGCGCGCTCGGCCGTCGCGTCGACGCCCAGGTCGGCATCGGCCAAGCGGGCCTCGTCCGGCGCCGGTGCCGCGGCCGACTCCAGCGCCGCCACCAGGGCCTGCACCATGCCCCGCGCCAGCCGCCGCGTGACCCACAGCCGCTGCGGCCAGGCGGCGCAATCGATCCACAGACGGTCTTCGCCCGCGTGGTAGCCAAAGGTGGTCGAAACAGCCATGAATCTCAAAGCAGGAACAAGCCGTTCAGCCTACCACCGGCCAGCGCCGCAGCGCCATTTCTCGCAGCGGCAGGTGGCGCCGCTGCCCAAGTGGGCTACAATTGCGCTTGTTTGCGGCCCACCAGTTTTCCGCAAGCCAGCCCTTCCGCTGGGGCCAGGCCGGCCAACCCAAGCCCACCAGCCCATCCCAAGAAGAACCCGCTGCAGCCTTCAACTGGCCGGCCCTTGCCGGATCAGGCCCGCAGCCCAGGCGCCGACACTTCAGAAACGGCGCATCCATTTGATGAACTTTGACCAACTGAACCTGGCCCCCGCCATCCTGCGTGCGGTGCAAAGCCAAGGCTACACGGCCCCCACCCCGATCCAGGCGCAAGCCATTCCGCTGGTGCTCGAAGGCCACGACCTGCTGGCCGGCGCGCAGACCGGCACCGGCAAGACCGCCGGCTTCACCCTGCCGATGCTGCAGCTGCTCAGCAGCCGCCCGGCCAAGGCGCCGGGCGCCATCCGCGCCCTGGTGCTGACGCCCACGCGCGAACTCGCCGCGCAGGTGGAGGAGTCGGTGCGCACCTACGGCGAGCATCTTGATCTGAAGTCCACCGTCATCTTCGGCGGCGTGGGCATGAACCCGCAGATCGAGCGCATCCGGCGCGGCGTCGACATCCTGGTGGCCACGCCCGGCCGCCTGCTGGACCTGGAAGGCCAGGACCACATCGATTTGTCGCACATCGAAATCCTGGTGCTGGACGAGGCCGACCGCATGCTCGACATGGGCTTCATCCACGACGTGAAGAAGGTGCTGGCCCTGCTGCCCAGGGACAAGCAAAGCCTGCTGTTCTCGGCCACCTTCAGCGACGAGATCCGCGAGCTGGCCAACGGCCTGCTGAAGAACCCCAAGAGCGTGCAGGTCACGCCCCCCAACACCACGGTGGAGCGCATCGCGCAGGTCATCTACCCGGTCGGCCGCGCCCGCAAGCGCGACGTGCTGGCGCACCTGATCGGCGAGAACGACTGGAGCCAGGTGCTGGTGTTCACCCGCACCAAGTTCGGCGCCAACAAGGTGGCCGACTTTTTGAACGACCGCGGCATCAAGGCCATGGCCCTGCACGGCAACAAGAGCCAGAGCGCCCGCACCCAGGCGCTGGCCGACTTCAAGAGCGGCGAGCTGCGCGCCCTGGTGGCCACCGATATCGCCGCGCGCGGCATCGACATCGACGAGCTGCCGCACGTGGTGAACTACGACATCCCCAACGTGCCCGAGGACTACGTGCACCGCATCGGCCGCACCGGCCGCGCCGGCGCCAGCGGCGAAGCGGTGAGCCTGGTCTGCATGGACGAGGAAGGCTTCATGCACGAGATCGAGCGCTTCACCAAGCAGCAGATCCCGGTGCGCATCCTCGACGGCTTCGGCCCCGAGGAAGGCGAGCGCGCCGAACCCATCGCCATGGGCCGCCAGACCCTGTGGGGTGGGTTGGGCAAGCCGCCCAGCCGCGAGGTGATGCAGGCCGCCGCCCGCGCCGCGCGCCAGGAGATGATGCAGCGCATCCGCGACAACAAGGCCGGCCAGGGCGGCCGCGGTGGCCGCGGCCAGCAGCAGCCGACCCGCAAGCCGGCCGGCGCGCGCCCGATGGACGGCGAGCCGCAAGGCGCCGTCGAGCTGAACGCCGACGGCACGCCCATGAGC
>JAEXBL010000254.1 GCA_023394015.1 Pseudomonadota bacterium
GCCGCCGCCGGTGCGCGACCAGATCGCGCCGGCGCAGCAACTGCGCCTGCCCATGCGCCCCGGCCAGCGCAGCCTGAACCTGTCCAACGCCGTCGCCGTGGTGGTGTTCGAGGCCTGGCGGCAGAACGGCTTTGCGGGCGCCTGAGGCCCGGCCATCGGCGTGCCGCCACGTGCTTTTTTGGCCACCGTGACAGACTTGGGCGCTTGATCTTTTGTAACGTGTCGCTACACTGAAGAAGTACGGCCGTTCGGCGCCCCGCCAACGGTTTCTTTTTTGACCACCCGCGCTCACTGCACTGTCCCCACCCCGCATGATCCGAGCCCTCAAGCCGCTGGTCCGGGCCGCCGCCAAGGTGAGCGACCGCCTGATGGGCCCCCGTCCGGCCAGCCTGCCCGAGCTGGCGCACATTCGCCGCGTGATGGGCGCGCAGGTGCTGGACTGCGAGCTGAGCGCGGCGCGCCGCGTGCGGGACCACCTGGCGCGGGCGAACACGCCCATGCAGCTGTGGCTGCTGCGCGCCGAGATCTACCAGGCGGTGGCCGACGAGTTTGGCCAGCCCGAGGCCCAGCGCCGCGTGGAACGCCTGGCGCCGCTGTTCGACGGGCTGCTGCCGGCCCGGCAGCGCGCAGCCTGATCGACTGCCCGGGCGAGCCTTATCGCTTCAAAGATAGGAGCGCGACAGCGACTCGGCGACGCACACCGGCTTGTCCGCGCCTTCGCGCTCGACGGTGCACTTCCAGGCCATTTGCATGCCGCCTTCGATGGGCGTGGTCTCCAGCAGCTCGATGCGCACGCGCAGGCGGCTGTTCACGGGCACCGGCGCCATGAAGCGCACCTTGTTCAGCCCGTAGTTGATGCCCATGCGCACGTTGTTGACCTTGAGCGCGCGGTCGAAAAAGCCGGCCAGCAGAGACAGCGTGAGGTAGCCGTGCGCGATGGTGGTGCCGAACGGGCCGGCCTTGGCGCGCTCGGCATCGACGTGGATCCACTGGTGGTCGCCGGTGGCGTCGGCGAACTGGTTGATGTGCTGCTGCGTCACCTGGTGCCAGTCAGTGACGGTGATTTCCTGGCCCGCCAGGGCCGCGAGTTGGTCGAGGGTGTCGAAGGTTTTCATGGGCGCCAATCTAGCGCTCCGGCCGGCGCCGCGCTGTCCGCCGGGCGACTGGGTGCGGGCCGCCGGGCGGCTTTGGTCGCGCGCCTATTCGTCGAGCCAGCGGCACAGGCCCTGCCACTGCGCCAGGTCGCGCGCCACGCGGCCGGGGGCGACGTCGAAGAGGGTCAGCCCGCGCGCGGCCAGGTAGACATAGTTCTGCGTCGGCCGCAGCGTGGCCAGTACGGGCACGCCCAGGCCGTCGGTGAACTGGCGCAGCTGGTCGGCGGCGATGGTGCGCTCGTCCACGCGCATGCCGACCAGGCCAACGTCGCGCTTGGCCGAGCCCTTGGCTTCCATCACCTGGTCGATGAATTCACGCGTGGCGTAGATGTCGAAGATGCTGGGCTGCAGCGGCACCAGCACCTTGTCGGCGATGCGCAGCGCCTCGCGCAGGCGGCTGCCGCGCAGGCCGGCGGGGGTGTCCAGCACCACGTGGGTGGTGCCCTTGGGCGGGCGCACGATGAAGTCGCGCTGCACGTCCCAGCTGGCGATGGGGCGCGCGGCCTCGGGCCGCAGGCCCAGCCACAGGCGCGCCGACTGCTGGCGGTCGATGTCGCCCAGCATCACGGCATGGCCCTGGCTGGCGTAGTAGCCGGCCACGTTGGTGGCCAGCGTGGACTTGCCCACGCCGCCCTTGGGATTTGCGATCACCACCACCGGCATGACTTGTTCCTTTGCGCTGCGTCGTTTGGGTCGAGCGTCGATGTTACCGGCTGTACATGCCGCGCATGACGGATGACCGCGCGAACGACCGAGGCCATGCCTGCCTTCAAGCCAGCGCATCCCAGACCAGCTTCAGCCCGGTGAGCAGCATGCCGGCGTAGATGAAGCGGTAGAACAGGCGCTGGTCGATGCGCATCGCGCTGCGCACGCCGCTCCACACGCCCAGCGGCGCCAGCGGCAGCAGCACCAGCGAGGTGGCCAGGTTGCGCCAGTCCAGCAGGCCCAGCCACGCGTAGGGCACCCACTTGGCCAGGTTGACGGCGAAAAAGAAGAAGGCCATGGTGCCGGTGAAGGCCACCGGCGACAGCCCGAGCGGGATCACGTAGGCGTTGACGGGCGGGCCGCCCGCGTGCGCCACGAAGCTGGTGAAGCCCGAGGTGGCGGTCAGCAGCGCACCCGCCCAGCGCGGCGGCGCGGCCTGGTTGGCGCGCGGCGGAAACAGCAGGCGCTGCGCCAGGAACAGCAGCGTGAACACGCCGACGATGCCGGCCACCCACTGGGGCTGCAGCAGCCTGAACGACAGCGTGCCGACCACGATGCCCAGCAGCCCCCAGGGCAGCAGGAACTTCAGCAGCGCGCGGTCGAAGTCGCGCCGGAAGGCGGCGATGCCCAGCAGGTCCATCACCAGCAGCACCGGCATCAGGATCGCCGCGGCCTGCGGCACCGTGACGCTGAGCGCCATCATCGGCACCGCCAGCGAGCCGAAGCCGGCGCCAAAGCCGCTCTTGCTGATGCCCAGCAGCAGCACCGCCGGCACGGCGACGGCGTAGAAGGGCCAGTCGGTGATGGGGTTGAAGCTCAAGCCGGCCTCTGGCGCTGATCCGGCGGGCGCGGGCCGCGTCAGGCCAGGGTGCAGGCCTGATCGAAGGCCAGGCGCGGGTTGCGCGGGAACAGCGCGCTGTCGTCGCCGTGGCCCAGGTTGATGAGAAAGTTGGCCTTGCAGCGCCCGTCGGGGAAGAAGGCGGCGTTCAGCTTGTCCATGTCGAAGCCGCTCATCGGCCCGCAGTCCAGCCCCAGGGCGCGCGCGGCCATGATCAGCCAGGCGCCGCCCAGGGTGCCGTTGCGCAGCGCCGTGGCCTGCGCCAGCGTGGCGTTGCCGGCGAACATCTCGCGCGCGCCCTCGCCGTGCCAGATCTGCGGCATGTGCTCGTAGAACTGCGAATCCACGGCCACGATGGTGGTGACCGGCGCGGCCAGGGTCTTGTCCACGTTGCCGGGCGACAGGCAGGCCTTCAGGCGCGCCTTGCCCTCGGGCGTGCGCACGAACACGTAGCGCGCTGGCTGGGTGTTCATCGACGTCGGGCCGAAGGCGGCCAGTTCGTACACCTGGCGCAGCAGCTCATCGCTGACGGGCTGGTCGGTGAAGCCGTTGGCGGTGCGGGCACTGCGAAAGAGCTGGTCGAGGGCGGCGTCGTTCAGGGTCATGGTGTCAATCGATGAGGGTTGGAAACAGCGGAGACTTTAAGCCGCCTTGGCGTGCCGGCTCGATAATCCGCCGCATGCTGGACGTTGCAACCTGGGGCCCGACGGCCCGCTACGCGGTGGAAGTGATCGGCACGGCGGCCTTTGCGCTGTCGGGCATTCTGGCCGGTGCGCGCAAGCAGATGGACGTCTTCGGCATCTCGGTGCTGGGCTTTCTGGCCGCCTTTGGCGGCGGCACGCTGCGCGACGTGCTGCTGGACCGCCGCCCCTTCTTCTGGGTGGCCGAGGTCGGCATTCTGTGGATGGTGATCGGGCTGTGCGCACTGTCGCTGGTGCTGCTGCGGCTGGGCCGGCTGCGCGTGAGCGATCGCGCCATCCAGTGGGCCGACGCGCTGGGCCTGGGCCTGTTCGTGGCCAGCGGCGTGCAGTACGCGCTGGTGGCGCAGATGCCGGTGGTGGTGGCGGTGCTGATGGGCGTGGTCACCGGCGTGTTCGGCGGCGTGATGCGCGACATCGCCTGCAACGAGGTGCCCACCGCCTTTGCCGACCACCACCCCTACGCCGTGTGCGGCTTCATGGGCGGCTGGGTCTACATCCTGGGCGAATGGCTGGGCTGGGGCGGCGGCGCGGGGGGGCGGGCCCGCCAAGCCCCCCCCCCCCGCCCGCCCCGGCGGGGCCGGGCGCCGG
>JAEXBL010000275.1 GCA_023394015.1 Pseudomonadota bacterium
CCAGACCACCGTCATGAGCGCGAACTGCCTCACGATCCGGTAGTTGAAGGTATCGGCCTTGTTTGCGATTGCGGCGCAATCGTTCATCACCTTCCCCTAAAGAGAAACAATTAGATCCAAGTTGCCATGATGGCGGTTGGCGGCCAAACGGACGTTGATATGAATCAAACCCTGTCGGCAGTACGGGGGAACAAGCAGGTTGCGCAACAGATCTATGGCTGGCGCGGCGGGCATGGGGGCTTCAGCCCCGTCCGGCGGGCCCGCTGTCGTCGTCGCGCAGAATGGCGCTGCCGGCTTCGTCGGTGTCGTCGTACTGGCCGTTGAACACGGCCCACCAGAGCGACACGCCGATGGCCAGCACGAACAGCAGCGACAGCGGCAGCAGCAGATAGAGGATGGTCACGGCGCGGCCTCGAACGCGGCCGACGGCGGCGCGCCGGACCAGTCGCGGCGGCACAGGCGCCAGGAGTTGTAGGCCACCGCCAGCGACGACACCAGCATGGTGATGGCGGCCAGCCAGGGCGTGACCCAGCCGACCACGGCCAGCGGCGTCATCAGCAGGTGCCAGACCACCGAGCCATGCAGGTTCTGGCGGGCCTTCTTGCGCGCCTCGGCCAGCAGCGCGTCCAGCGCGGCGTCGGGCATGGCGGGGTCGGCGGCCAGCGCCGAATGGGCCGAGGCCATGGCGGTGGGCACCGCCATCGACATGGCGCAGGGGCAGCTCATCACCAGCAGCGCCACCATCACGGGGATGCTGTGGGCGGCGTCGATATAGGCCCAGACGGCGGCCGCGGCCAGCGCCAGCGCCACCTGGACCATGACGAAGCGCGAGGCCAGCCGGTCGGCGCGCGCGCCCAGCGCCAGCCGCTCGGCCTCGATGCGCTCGTGGCGCGCCCCGCCTGCGGCGCCGCCGAAGGACTGGCGGGCGCACAGTTCGAGATAGCGCGCGGTCAGCAGGAAGGCCACGAACATCGTGACCGAATCGAAATACACCTCGCCGCGCCCGGTGTAGGTGGCGTGGACGCTGGGAATGAAGGCGGCGACGATGCCCAGCGCCACCGGCACGTCCATGCCGGCGCGGCCGCGCCGCAGGTTCTCGCCGGCCAGGCGCCAGATGGGCCAGGCCGAATACAGCACCACCGGCACGGTCAGCGCCAGGCTGGCCCAGTTCATCAGCACGATGGCCCAGTCCAGCGTCTCGAGCGCGTCGGCCGGGATGCCGTCGTGGCGCAGGTAGCCGGGCCAGGCGAACATCATGACCTGCATCATCGCCAGCCACGCCAGCGACAGGCGCACCAGCGCATGGCGGCGCAACTGGCGGTCGGCCTGGGGCAGGCCCGCCGGGACGGCAAAGATCGATTTGGCTCGCATGCGCCGATCGTACCCAGCGCCGGGCGGCCCTGCCTTGATCTGAATCAAGGCGCCCCTGGCGGTTTGTTGCGCCCGGCTTAGGGGTGCCCGGCTCAGGGACGCTGGCGCCCCAGCACTTCGTTCACGGCCCGCATCAGGCCGGCAAGGTCGTCCTCTTCTATGGTCAGCGCCGGAGTCAGGTAGACCACGTTGCCGAAAGGCCGCACCCAGACGCCGGCCTCGACCAGCCGCCGCTTGAGCGCCTCGCGGTCGCCGATGCCGTCCAGCTCCACCACCCCGATGGCGCCCAGCACCCGCACGTCGCGCACCCAGGGCAGGTCGCGGCACGGCGCCAGTCCCGCCGCCAGGGCCTCGGAGATGGCGCGGGCCTGTTCCAGGCGCGGCTCGCGCTCGAACAGGTCCAGCGAGGCGTTGGCCGCCGCGCAGGCCAGCGCATTGCCCATGAAGGTGGGGCCGTGCATCAGCGCGTGCGAAGGATCGTCGGACCAGAAGGCGTCGAACACCCGGCTGCTGGCGACGGTGGCCGCCAGCGGCAGGGTGCCGCCGGTCAGGGCCTTGGACAAGGTCAGGATGTCCGGCCGGATGCCGGCCTGCTCGAACGCGAACATGCTGCCGGTGCGCCCGAAGCCGGTGAAGATCTCGTCGAAGATCAGCAGCAGGCCGTGGCGGTCGGCCAGGCGGCGCAGCCGCCGCAGGACTTCCGGGTCGTGCAGCAGCATGCCGCCGGCGCCCTGCACCAGCGGCTCGACCAGGATGCCGGCCAGCCGCGGCGCGTGGCGCTCCAGGTGGTCCTCGAGCGCGGCCAGCTCGGCCTCGCCTTGCGGCAGATCGACGATGTCGTGCTCGGCCAGCATGCCGCGGTACAGGCTGTGCATGCCCTCTTCCGGATCGCACACCGCCATGGTGCCGAAGGTGTCGCCGTGGTAGCCGCCGCGAAACGCCAGGAAGCGGGTGCGTCCGCGCTCGCCCTGGTTGAGCCAGAACTGGAGCGCCATCTTCATGGCCACTTCCACCGCCACCGAGCCGGAGTCCGTATAGAAGACGCGGTCCAGGCCCGGCCCCAGCAGCGCGGCCAGGCGGCGCGCCAGCGTCAGGGCCGGTTCGTGCGTCAGCCCGCCGAACATCACGTGCGGCATCGCGTCCAGCTGCGCCCGCACCGCCTGGGCGATGTGCGGATGGTTATAGCCATGGCAGGCGGTCCACCAGGACGCCACCCCGTCGATCAGGCTGCGGCCGTCGGCCAGTTCGAGCCGGCTGCCGTGGCTGCGCACCACCGGCAGCGGCGGCGTGGCCGTCTTCATCTGGGCATAGGGCAGCCAGATGTGGGGATGGCCCCGGGCCATCCAGTCGGGCGTGTGCATGAATCACCTCCACTACAATGGCCCGCATTCTACGGCCTGGCGCCGACCTCACGGTCCGCCCGGCCGCCGCAGGACGGGTCGATGTCGAAACTGGATACGCTGTTTTTCTCCGAGCTGGCGCGCGCCGAAACGCGCCAGGTCAGGCGCCGCCTGCGCACGGCCGGCGCCGCCGCCCCCGGGCATCTGCTGCTGGGCGGCGCGCCCATGCTTAACTTCTCCAGCAATGACTACCTGGGGCTGGCGCGCCACCCGCTGCTGGTCGAGCGCGCGCGCGAATGGGCGGCCCGCCACGGCGCCGGCGCCCAGGCCTCGCGCCTGGTCTGCGGCAATCTGGACCTGCACGAACAAGTCGAAGCCAAGCTCGCCCGCCTCAAAGGCACCGAGGCCGCGCTGCTGCTGGCTTCGGGCTGGCAGGCCAACGCCGCCGTGCTGCCCGCCCTGCTGCGCGCGGCCGCCGGCCGGGGCGAGGTCGAGCTCTACGCCGACAAGCTCAACCACGCCAGCCTGCACCACGGCTGCCTGGCCGCCGGCGTGCGCCAGATCCGCTTCCGCCACAACGACCTGGCGCACCTGGAAAGCCTGCTGGCCGCGCGCGCCGCAAACCCGGCGGACAAGCCCGTGACCCGCTTCATCGTTACCGAAAGCGTATTCAGCATGGACGGCGACCGGACCGACGTGGCGCGCCTGGCCGACCTGGCCGACCGCTACGACGCCTTCGTCTACCTGGACGAAGCCCACGCCACCGGCGTGCTGGGCCCCAACGGCATGGGGCTGGCCGGGCTGGCGCCGGGCCGGATCGATCTGGCCATGGGCACCTTCAGCAAGGCCCTGGGCGGATTCGGCGCCTATGTGGCCGGTTCGCGCGCGCTGTGCGACTACCTCGTCAACGCCTGCTCCGGCTACATCTACAC
>JAEXBL010000329.1 GCA_023394015.1 Pseudomonadota bacterium
GGTTGGCCTGCAGCGCCGTGAGGCTGGATTGCTCGGCGGCTTCCAGCGCGGCCACCTGGCCGTGACCCGACTGCACGCCGTAGTACGCCGCCCGCGTGGCCTGGGCCACGGTGCGCTGCATGTTCTCCAGGTCGGCGCGGGCCTTGTCCTCCAGCGACAGGGTTTCGCGCACGCGGTTCTCCACCGCGAAGCCGGCGAACAGCGGCCAGTTCAGCACCACGCCGATGCCGGCGTTGGTGCTGCGGTAGCGTGCGTTGGGCGCCGCGCCCCCGCTGGGGTTGCCGTCGGGGTAGCGGTTCTGGCCCACGCTGGCCTGCAGGTCGACGGTGGGCAGGTGGCCGGTCTTGGCCTTGGCGGTTTCCAGCCGCGCGATGTCCAGCGCCATGCGCGACTGCAGCACGGCCGGGTGCTGGTTGAGGGCCATGTCGACCCAGGTGTTCACGTCCTGCGGCTGGGGCTGTGGCAGCACGATAGGCTGCGCCAGCGGGCGCGGCTGAGTGCCGACCAGGCCCACCAGCTGGTCCAGCGCCAGCTTCTTCACGTGCAGGTCGTTCTCGGCGGCGATCTCCTGCGCCGTGGCCAGGTCGAAGCGCGCCTGCGCCTCGCGGCTGTCGGTGATGGTGGCGTTGCCGACCTCGAAGTTGCGCTTGGCGGATTCGAGCTGCTCGGCCACCGCGGCCTTGAGCGCGCGCACGAAGCGCAGCGAATCCTCGGCCGCCAGCACGTCGAAGTAGGCCTGCGACAGGCGCACGATCAGGTCCTGCTCGGTGCCGTTCAACTGCACCAGCGCGGCCTCGGCGGCGCGCTGGCCCTGGTCCCAGGCGATGCGGTTGGCCGGGCGGTACAGCGGCTGCGAGCCGACGATGCTGCCGTTCAGCACGTTGAACGAACGGCTGGACGACTGGCCGGCCACGTGGGTCTCGGCCCAGTTGCGCTGCGCCCCGGCCTGCAGGCCCAGTTGCGGCAGCAGGCCGGCGCGGGCCTGGTCGGCGCGCGCCTGGCTGGCCTGGGCATTGGCCAGCGCCGACTGCACCGGTGCGTCGTAACCGCGGGCGGCCTCGTGCAGCTCCAGCAGCGACTGCGTGCGCGATGGCACGGGGATCAGCGCGGGCTCGGGCCCCGCCATCTGCGCCTGCGCCGACACGGCGCCCCAGGCCAGAACGGCAGCCACGCGGGCGATCCAACGGCGTTGCGGCAGGCGCATGGATCTGTCTTTCATTGGGTTGTCCACAGCGCAGCAAGCGGGCCGCGGTGCATCGGTATCAGCCACCCGCAATGACAAATGACCGCGCTCTGGCGAGCGCATGACCAATGACGAAAGCGTCGTGCGGGCGGATGCCTTTTGTCATCGGTCATGGCGCGGGCGCGCCGGTCATTGAGCGCAGCGAAGTCATGTTTCATTTCAATAACGGGGCAGCGTCGGGTCCAGCGCCGACCAGGCGTCGATGCCGCCGGCGACGTTGGCCACGCGGGCAAAGCCGTGCTGGGCCAGGAACATGGCCACCTGCATGCTGCGCCCGCCGTGGTGGCACAGCACAGCCACGGGGCGATCGGGGTCGAGCTCGTGCAGGCGCGGCGGGATGGCGTGCATGGGCAACTGCAGCAGCTCGGCGCCCTCGGCCCGCACGCTGGCCACCTGCCATTCGGCCGGCTCGCGCACGTCGAGCAGCAGCGGCAGCGCCTCACCCTCGGCGCGCGCCTCGTCCAGCCAGCGCGGCAGGTCGCGGGGGGTGACTTGTTCGATCATGCTCCAAACGGCTCCGGCGCTTGCGCAAGCGGCTTCAGAACTGGAAGCGCGAGGGCTCCGGGAAGTTGAGCAGGCGCGGCGCGTTGGTGTCCCACGGCTGGGTGCTGACCAGGCCGCTGCCGGATTGCTGCACCAGCGTGGCGCGCATCACCGGCTCGTCGCCGACGATGCCCATCAGCCGGCCACCGGGCTTGAGCAGGGCCAGCAGCGCATCGGGCAACTGCGCCACCGAGCCCGACAGCACGATGACGTCGAACGGGCCGTCGGCCGACAGGTCGGCGGATGCGCCGTCGGCCACGCGCACTTCCACGTTCAACACGCCGGCGCGCTGCAGGTTGGCGTGGGCGGTCTGGGCCAGCTCGTTGTCGATTTCCAGCGTCAGCACGCGCTGGGCGCGGTGACCCAGCAGGGCGGCCATGAAGCCGCTGCCGGTGCCGATCTCCAGCACCTTCTCGTGCTTGGCCACCTGCAAGTCTTGCAACATGCGCGCTTCCACGCGCGGGGCCAGCATCACCTGGCCGGCGGCGATGGCGGCGTCGCCGTCCTTGAGCGGAATTTCCAGGTCGGCAAAGGCCAGCGCCCGGTGCGCCGGCGGCACGAAGTCCTCGCGCTTGATGACGGCCAGCAAATCCAGCACATGGGCGTCGAGCACGTCCCAGGGGCGGATCTGCTGCTCGATCATGTTGAAGCGGGCTTGTTCGACGTTCATTTCTCGGCTCTCCAGGCGACTCTAAGATTAACCTTCCATTTTATCGGCCGGCCCGGGCGGTGCCCGCCGAAGGCGCCGCTTCAGCCAGCCGGCCAGGTCGTCCAGCTAGCAATACACCACCGGCACCACCACCCAGCGTCAGCAGCGACGAGGTGATGACGCCGCCGATGACGGCCTGGCCCATGGGCCCGCGCTGCTCCGATCCCTCGGTAACGGCAAAGGCCAGCGGCACCATGCCGAACACCATCGCCAGCGTGGT
>JAEXBL010000333.1 GCA_023394015.1 Pseudomonadota bacterium
AGACTGAGCACCACCAGCGTGACGAAAATCACCAGACTCCAAAAGCCGAGCCGGTTGGCACGGAAGCGCCGCCCCGCGCGGCGGCTGGGCGAAGCCGACGCTGGCAGGGACGGCAGCGGCTGCGCCGCGCCCGGCACCGGCGTCGGTGGGCTGGGCGGCTCGATCGCCGCCGGCATGGCACCCTCAGCCATGCGGCCCCTCCAGCAGCAGGTTCTGAAACGGCTGCTGGCTCTTGAACCGATAGGCGCCGAAGTCGCGCGCATCGGTCGTCAGGATGCGGCCATGGCCCAGCTCTTCGGCCAGCAGCACCAGCGAGGCGTCGGCCAGGTCCATCGGCAGGTTGGCGTAGCGGGCCATCAGGTGCGTGATGCGCTCGGTCTGCGCCAGCGGCCAGTGCCACACGGCGATGGCGCCGTCGGCCACCTCGCGCAGCAGCGCCTGGGCGGCGTCGGTGCCGATCCAGCGGGTGAGCAGGTGCGTGGCCTCGGTCAGCACCGGCCAGGTGGTGACCCAGCCCTCGGCCTGGGTGTCGAGCGCGCTCACGGCGCGGGCGTGCCAAGCATCGCGCCGGTCGATCAGCGCGTAGAAGAAGCCGGCATCGGCAATGATCACGCGCCGCCCTGCTTGGCCGCGGGCCAAGGCGCCTGGGGTTCGTGCACCGCGGGCGGCGCGCTGCCGGCGGGGCTGCCGTGCTTGGCCGCCCAATCGCCCGCCAGCCGCGCCTTGTAGCTGCCGGCCACGTCGCTGCGGCCGCTGTCACCCTGGCCGATGAAGGCGCGCAGGTGCTTCAGGCCGCTGCGCTGGGCACGCACCAAGTCGTAATAGTGCTGCACGCTGGTGCGCAGCACCTCGCTCACGCCCATGCCCGTCACCTCGGCCAGATAGGTGACCTGCTGCTCGGCCTCGGCGTCGAAACGGGCATTCACTCGCATGGCATCATCTCTTGTCATGCATTGTATGACAGGCCATGCCGGCCAGTCAACGCCGCACCAGCCGGTTACAGCAGCTTCATCTTCTGCGCGTTTTCGGTCAGCTCGTCGCGGAACTTGGGGTGCGCGATGGCGATCAGCGCGCGGGCGCGCTCCTTGGCGGTCTTGCCGCGCAACTGCGCCACGCCGTATTCGGTGACCACGTAGTTGATGTCGTTCTTGCTGGTCGAGACATGCGTGCCGGGGCTGAGCACCGGCGCGATGCGCGAGATGGTGTCGCCCTTGGCGGTGGACGGCAGCACGATGAAGGCCTTGCCGCCCCGGCTGCGGTTGGCCGCGCGCACGAAGTCGCTCTGCCCGCCGGTGCCCGAATACGGCTTGAAGCCCTGCGTCTCCGAGCCGCACTGGCCGAACAGGTCGATCTGCATGCTGGAGTTGATGGCGATCAGATTGTCGTTCTGGCCCGCCAGGTAGGGATCGTTGGTGAAGTCCACCGGGTGCATCTCCAGCGCCGGGTTGCGGTCCATGAAGCTGTAGAGCTTTTTCGAGCCGAGGCCGAAGGTGGCCAGCATCCGGCCCGGCAGGTAGTTCTTGCGCCGGTTGGTGACCACGCCCGCCTCCACCAGGGTCATGATGCCGTCGCCGATCATCTCGGTGTGGATGCCCAGGTCCTTCTTGTCGGTGAGCTGCATCACCACCGCGTCGGGGATGCCGCCGTAGCCGATCTGCAGCGTGGCGCCGTCATCGATCATGTCGGCCACGTACTTGCCGATGGCCTGCTGCACCGGCCCGATGGTGGGCAGGCCCACTTCGGTGACCGGCGTTTCGTCCTCCACCAGCGCCGCCACCTGCGACACGTGGATATGGCACTGGCCGTAGGCAAAGGGCACGTGGGGGTTCACCTCCAGCACCACGGCGCGCGCGCGCTGGATGGCGGCCATCGTGTAATCAGGGCCCAGGCTGAGCGAGAAGAAGCCGTGCGCGTCCATCGGCGAGGCCAGGCTGAACACCACGTCGGCCGGCATCAGGCCACGCTCGTACAAGGCCGGCATCTCCGAGAAGTACGACGGCCGGTAGTCGATCCAGCCCTCCTGCGCGCCCGGGCGCGAGGCGCCGCCCAGAAAGTACGAGGTGTGCCGCACGTGCTCCACCGTGGCCGGGTCGAAGTAGCCGAAGGGGCGCACCGGCAGGATCTGCGACACCTCGACGCCCTTGAAGCGCTTGCGTTCTTCCGACAGCGCGGTCAACAGCGCCGGCGGCTCGGCCACGCCGGTGGGCACCACGATGGTGTCGCCATCCTGCACGTGGCGCAGGGCATCGTGTGCCGAGCAGCGTTTGGCCTGGAATTGCGCTTTGAAAGCCATGAATCGTCCTTTTCTTGAAGTGGGCGGGCAACGGCCCAGAGGCGTGGCAAAGGGAAAGTGTAGGCGCGAGCCGCCTCCGGGATACTGATCTGCGTCGGGTTTCGGCGTGATTGCAGGATCACCGGGTGACTACACTATTCATAGCTGACGGTGCTTGAATGACAAGCACTACAGCCGCAAACAACAAAATCAATCATACCCCCATGCCGCGGCTCGGCACGCGGCACGCGGCCTTGGCTGTCAGTCGAACTTCACCCGCGGATCGACCCACACGTAGGTCAAATCGCTGATCAGCTTGGTGACCAGCCCAATCAGCGTGAACAGGTACAGGGTGCCCAGCACCACGGGATAGTCGCGGCGGATCACGCTCTCGTAGCTCAGCAGTCCCAGGCCGTCGAGCGAGAACAGCGTCTCGATCAGCAGCGCGCCGGTGAAGAAGGCGCCGATGAAGGCCGCCGGAAAGCCCGTCACGATGGGAATCAGCGCGTTGCGGAACACGTGCTTCCACAGCACCTGCCGCTCCGTCAGGCCCTTGGCGCGCGCCGTCAGCACGTACTGCTTGCGGATTTCCTCCAGAAACGAGTTCTTGGTCAGCATCGCCGTCACCGCGAAACTGCCCAGCACCATGGCCGTCACCGGCAGCGTGATGTGCCACAGGTAGTCGACTATCTTGGCGCCCCAGCTCAGTTCGTCCCAGTTGGCCGAGGTCAGCCCGCGCAGCGGAAACCACTGCAGTTGCCCGCCAAAGATGACCAGCAATGCCACGCCCAGCACGAAGCCCGGAATCGCATAGCCCACCAGCACGATCAGCGTGGTGATCAAATCAAAGCGCGAGCCCGCCCGCACCGCCTTGGCCACGCCCAGCGGCACGCTGATGAGGTAGCTGATGAAGAAGGTCCACAGCCCCAGGCTGACGGACACCGGCAGCTTCTCCTTCACCAGCGTCCACACGTCCTTGTTCTGGAAGAAGCTGCGCCCCAGGTCGAAGCGCGCGAACTGCCCCAGCATCTGCAAGAAGCGCTGGTGCGCCGGCTTGTCGAAGCCGTAGAGTTTCTTGATCTCGGCCAGCCGCCTTTCGTCCACCCCTTGCGCGCCGCGGTATGCCATGCCCCCGCCCTCGGCCGCGCCCCCGCCCGCCCCCGCACGCGCCTCGGCCAGGTACTGCTCCACCGGCCCGCCCGGCACGAACTGGATCACCACGAAGGTCAGCAGCAGCACGCCCAGCAGCGTGGGGATCATCAGCAGCAGGCGCTTGAGGATGTAGGCGAACAAGGCGCGTCAACCCCACGAGCGTGTGAAAAGCTCGTCCAGCGCATCCGTGATGGCCTGGCCATGGTCGGCCAGCGAGGCCACTTTGGCGCCGAGCGCCGCTGTGTCCATGGACACCATGTCGAGCGGATTCAGCACCACGGCGATGCCCGCCACCTCGAACGTCGGCGTCAGCCGCGAGCCGATGCTTTTCATCCCCGGTTCCAAGGCATCGCGCCGCAGCAGCGGCACCACCACGCGCCGCCGGTAGCCATCGAACAGGGCCGACTGCACCAGCACGACAAAGGCCACGTCATCGCGGCGCGGCCCTCGGTACCGGTGCACGTCGAATTGCGCCATGGCGTGCGGGGCGCCGCTCAGAGCGGCGAGTAGGCGTCGGCGAAGGACCCATGCGCATCCAGCACCGCGTTCCATTCGCGGCAGGCGATGTCGGCCTCGCGCTGGCGCCGGGCGCGGGCGCCGTGTTCGCGCTGGACGTACTCGGTCAGCAACTCCTCCACCTTGGCCGAGAGGTTGCCCGACAGCGCCCTGGCCTCCGACACCAGTTGCTCGTTCAAGCTCAGGTTGACGGGGCGCTTGCGCGCCTCTGAAGCGGCAGGATGGCTCATATGCGCATTCTATGCGCATGGCTGCGCGCGCCACTCCATGGTTCACTGGCCTGCGTCCTTGGCCCACCAGGCATCGATGGCCCAGGCCTCCCCCCGAAAGTAAGGCGGCGTCACGGCGGGCTTTTGCAGCCTTGCGGCGTTGTACGCCATGCGGTGCGTGCCGCTGAACCACTGCGGGATGAAAACGTGGCTGTGCGTGATCACGCGCTCCAGCGCGTGGCAGGCGGCCAGGTAGTCGGGCTTCGTCTTGGCGCCGACCAAGTGGTCGAGGATGGCGTCCACAGCCGGGCTTTTCACGCCGGCCAGGTTGCCGGAATCCTCGGTGTCCGCGGCCTGGCTGCCGAACAGGTCGGCGTATTCCTGGCCGGGGTTGGCGCTGCCCTGGTAGGCGATGGTGGTGATGTCAAAGTCGAACTTCTGCAGGCGCTGCTGGTACAGCGCGAAATCCACCGGGCGAAAGCGCAAGCTGATGCCCAGCTTTTCCAGGTTGCGCATCCAGGGCGCGACGACGCGGGCGCCGCCCTCGTTGCTGTCCAGGTATTCGAGCACGAAGGGCTGGCCCTGGGCGTTGCGCAGCGCGCCGTTCCGTACCGTCCAGCCGGCGTCGGCCAGCAGTTGCTGCGCGCGGCGCAGGTTTTCGCGCAGGCCGCCGACGGTGGAGTCTTGCGGTCGGTCGGTGCGTGGCGGCTCGTAGGCGGGGCCGAAGGCAGCGTCGGGGATCTGACTGCGCCAGGGTTCGAGCAGCGCCAATTCCTCAGGCGACGGCGTGCCGGTGGCAGCGCACGAGGTGTTGCCGAACAGGCCGCGCACGCGCTGGTACGAGTTGTAGAACATCTGGCGGTTCATCCACTCGTAATCCACCGCCAGGCCCAGCGCCTGGCGCACGCGCACGTCTTGCAACAGCGGCCGGCGCGTGTTGAGCACGTAGCTTTGAAAGCCGGTGGGCAGCTTGTGTTCGAACTCGCCCTTGACCAACTCGCCCGAGTCGAAGCGCTTGCCGTTCACGCGGCGCGCCCAGTCGCCGGCGGAGTAAAACGCCATCAGGTCGAACTCGCCCGCCTTCAGCGCCTCCAGCCGGGCGGTGTTGTCCTTGTAGATCTTGACCAGGATGCGGTCGAAGTTGGCGGTGCCGCGGCGCACGTTCAGATCGCGCGCCCAGTAGTCGGGGTCGCGCACGTAGGTGATGTCCTTGCCGAACTTCACCGGGCCAATCTTGTACGGCCCGCTGCCGATCGGCAGGTCCATCACCACCTGGTCGAAGGGCTTGGGTTTTCCGTTTTCCATGCCCCACTGCCGGCTGAACACGGGCAGTCCGCCCACGGTGAGCGGCAGCTCGCGGTTGGGCCGCTTGAAGCGGTAGCGCACGGTGCGCTCGCCCAGCACGTCGACACCGGCGACATCAATCAGCAGCGTCTTCCAGGCGGGCGAGGTGTGCGGGCAGACCAGGGTGTCGTAGCTGTGCTTCACATCCGCCGCCAGCACGGCATCGCCGTTGTGAAAGCGCGCTTCGCGGCGCAGCCTGAAGGTGGCCGACAGCCCATCGGCCGCCACCGCCACGTCCTCGGCCAGCAGGCCGTAGCCGGCGCCCTCCTCGTCCAGCGAGCCGGTGAGCAGGCTGTCGAACATCAGCTGGCTCAGGTAGGCCGGCGCTGCGCCGCGGATGGTGAAGGGGTTGTACTTGTCGAAGGTGGACAGGCGCAGGTTGCTGACCAGCCGGATCTCGCCGCCCTTGGGCGCGTCGGGGTTGACGTAGTCGAAGTGGGCAAAGCCGGGCGGGTACTTCATGTCGCCCCACCGCGCGTAGCCGTGGGCAGACCAGGCCGGGGCGCTGCACAGCAGACCGAGGGCGACAAACAGGGCACGCATGCGACAATTCTGCCGCTATTTTTCGAGGAGCTAGACCCATGACGAATCCCACCGGCTTTCTGGCGGGCAAGAAGCTGCTGATCACCGGCGTGCTGTCCAACCGATCCATCGCCTACGGTATTGCGCGCGCCTGCCGCAACCAGGGCGCCGAGCTGGCCTTCAGCTACGTGGGCGAGCGATTCAAGGACCGCATCACCGATTTCGCGGCCGAGTTCGATTCCAAGCTGGTGTTCGACTGCGACGTGGGCAGCGACGAGCAGATCGAGCGCATGTTTGCCGACCTCGCCAAGACCTGGCCGACCTTCGACGGCTTCGTGCACGCCATCAGCTTTGCGCCGCGCGAGGCGATTGCGGGCAACTTTTTCGACGGCCTGAGCCGCGAGAACTATCGCATCGCGCACGACATCAGCGCCTA
>JAEXBL010000339.1 GCA_023394015.1 Pseudomonadota bacterium
GCCGCCGCAGGCCGGCGACGGCGCCGGCGCGCTGGTGGCGCTGGGCGCGGCGCGCCTGGGCGGCACGCGCCTGATCGACAACCTGGAGATCTGAAAAGCTGAAAAGGCGGCCCTCGGCGGGCCCGCCTTGCGCGCTACAGCAACTCGCCCTTGGGGTGCCGCCCCATCAGCGCGGCGACGGCCTCGACGGGCTTCAGGGTGCCGTCCAGCAGCGCCACCACGCATTCGGTGATGGGCATGTCCACGCCCAGGTGGCGCGCGCGCTGCAGCACGGTGCGGGCGCTGTACACGCCCTCGGCCACGTGGCCCAGCGACTGCACGGCCTCGTCCAGCGTCTTGCCCTCGGCCAGCAGCAGGCCGACGCGGCGGTTGCGGCTCAAGTCGCCGGTGGCCGTCAGCACCAGGTCGCCCAGGCCCGACAGGCCCATGAAGGTCTCGGGTTGCCCGCCCAGCGCCAGCCCCAGGCGGGCGGTTTCGGCCAGGCCGCGGGTGATGAGGGCGGCGCGCGCGTTCAGCCCCAGGTTCAGGCCGTCGGCCAGGCCGGTGGCGATCGCCAGCACGTTCTTCACCGCGCCGCCGACTTCCACGCCGGTCAGGTCGGCGTTGGCGTAGACCCTCAGCGTGGGGCCGTGGAAGGCGTCCACCAGCGCCTGGCACACGGCCGGCTGGCGGCTGGCGGCCACCAGCGCGGTGGGCTGGCCGCGGGCCACTTCCTGCGCGAAGCTGGGGCCGCTCAGGGCGCCGGCCTGCAGGCCCGGCGCCACCTGGGCCTGGATCTCGTGCGGCATCAGGCCGAAGGGGTGCGGCGCGCCGGGGTCCTGCGCCGGCTCGAAGCCCTTGCACAGCCAGCCGACGGGCACGCGCACCTCGCGCAGCAGCTCCAGCGTGGGGCGCAGGCCGGCCACGGGGGTGGCGATGACCAGCAGGTCGGCCTGCGGCACGGCCTGCATCAGGGTGGCGACGTCGCCGCCGCGCAGCTTGAGTTCACGTGGCAGCGGAATGCCCGGCAGATAGCGCGCATTCTCGCGCGTGCCGTCCATGGCCTCGGCCTGGGCGCCGTCGCGCGCCCACAGCACCACGTGGTGCCCGGCCGGGTTGCGCGCCGCGCTGACGGCCAGCGCCGTGCCCCAGGCGCCGGCCCCGATGACTATGATTTTCATAGCTATCTGCGCTTTCAGGACAGGCGCCAGCGGCCTTGCGGATGCTTACTGCGTGATGATGGGCGAGGCGCCTTCGCTTTCCTGCTGGGCGGCGTTCTGCTGCTCGTACATGGACTGGAAGTTGATCTCGGCCAGGTGCACCGGCGGGAAGCCGCCGCGCTGGATGAGGTCGGCCACGTTGCCGCGCAGGTAGGGGTAGACGATCTGCGGGCAGGCGATGCCGACCACGCCGCCCATCTGGTCGTCGGGGATGTTGCGGATCTCGAAGATGCCGGCCTGCTTGCACTCGCACAGGAACACGGTGCGGTCCTTGATCTTGGTCTGCACGGTGGCGGTGACAGTGACCTCGAACACGCCCTCGGCCACGTTCTCGGCGTTCACGCCCAGGTTGATCTCCACCGCCGGCTGCTCCTGCTCCAGCAGGATGGCGGGCGAATTGGGCTGCTCCAGCGAGGCCTCCTTCAGGTAGACGCGCTGGATGTTGAACACGGGATCGGTGTCGGCCATGGGGTTCTCGCTTTGGGAGGGTTTGGAAAAAAGATAAGCGGCAGCGGCCGACCGGCGCGCTGCCAGGCGGGGATTAGGGCAAGTCGGGCGGGCCGGCCCGCGGCGAACTCAGGCCTTGCCGGCCAGCAGCGGATCGAGCCCGCCCTGCTGGTCCAGCGCCACCAGGTCGTCGTGGCCGCCCACGTGCGTGTCGCCGATGAAGATCTGCGGCACCGTGCGGCGGCCGGTGAGCTCCATCATGGTCTGGCGCGCGGCCGGGTCCAGGTCGACGCGGATCTCGTCGATCTGCGCCACGCCCTTGGCCTGCAGGATCTGCTTGGCGCGGATGCAGTAGGGGCAGGTGGCGGTGGCGTACATCTTCACGGCTTGCATGGCGTCAGGCCTTCTCGATCGGCAGGTTGGCATCGCGCCAGCTCTTCAGGCCGCCACTCAGCGACTGGGCGTTCTCGTAGCCCAGCTTCCTGGCGATGGCCACGGCGCGACCCGAGCGCATGCCCGAGGCGCACACCAGCACCAGCGGCGTGGCCTTGTTCTTCACGGCGCCGGGCAGCCTGGCCTCCAGCTCGTTCAGCGGGATGCTCTTGGCGCCGCCCACGTGGCCGGCCTGGTACTCGGCCGCCTCGCAGACGTCGATGACCACCGCCTTCTCGCGGTTGATGAGCTGCACCGCCGCCGCCGGCGTCAGGCCCGCACCACCGCCACCCGTCAGCCTGGGCGCCAGCAGCATGCCGCCGGACACCAGCGCCAACAGGACCAACATCCAGTTTGCCAGCAGAAAATCCACCATCCATATCCTCTTGTTTGCGTCGATGAAGGGCGCTTTTGCGCCCCCAATGGGGTGAAGATTCTAAAATGATGGGTTTGCGCCCGCCTTGCCGGCGGTTATTGACTTTTTACGGCCGCCTTTCAAAGAGATGCACAAGCTCGTCCTGATCCGCCACGGCGAATCCACCTGGAACCTCGAAAACCGCTTCACCGGCTGGACCGACGTGGACCTGACGCCCACCGGCGTCGAGCAGGCCCGGCAGGCCGGCCGCCTGCTCAAGGCCGAGGGCTACGACTTCGACGTGGCCTACACCAGCGTGCTGACGCGCGCCATCCGCACCCTGCACCTGGCGCTGGACGAGATGGACCGCCTGTGGCTGCCCACCGTCAAGCACTGGCGCCTGAACGAGCGCCACTACGGCGCCCTGCAGGGCCTGAACAAGGCCGAAACCGCCAAGCAGTACGGCGACGAGCAGGTGCTGGTCTGGCGCCGCAGCTACGACACGCCGCCGCCCGCGCTGGCGGCCGACGACCCGCGCAGCGAGCGCGGCGACCCGCGCTACGCCAGGCTGCAGCCCGGCGAGGTGCCGCTGACCGAGTGCCTGAAGGACACCGTCGCGCGCGTGCTGCCGTTCTGGAACGAATCCATGGCACCCGCCATCTCGGCCGGCAAGCGGCTGGTGGTGTCGGCCCACGGCAACTCGATCCGTGCGCTGGTGAAGTACCTCGACGACATCTCCGACGCCGACATCGTGGGCCTGAACATCCCCAACGGCATCCCGCTGGTGTACGAGCTGGACGCCGGCCTCAAGCCCATTCGCAGCTACTACCTGGGCGACGCCGAGGCCGCTGCCAAGGCCGCGGCGGCCGTGGCCAGCCAGGGCAAGGCCTGAAGGGGCCGCCCGCGCCCACGTAAAGCGTCGGCAAGGCGCGCCGGTCGCGGAACTTCGCCGCGCCGGCGTTACCGAATGCATTGGCCAAGGTTTATATTGGGCACCAAGCCTCGAGGATTTCCCCAAACATGAGTCAGAAAACCAAGATCGCCGGTTGGATTGCCGTGGGTGCGCTGGCCGGCGCGCTGACCACCGTGTCGCTGCAGACCGTGGCGCGCGGCACCCTGGCGCCGCTGCCGCTGGAAGAGCTGCAGCAGCTGGCGGCCGTGTTCAGCATGATCAAGTCGGACTACGTGGAGCCGGTGGATGAGAAAAAGCTCATCACCGACGCCATCTCCGGCATGGTCTCCAGCCTGGACCCGCATTCGCAGTACTTCGACAAGAAGAGCTTCAAGGAATTCCGCGAAGGCACGACCGGCAAGTTCGTCGGCGTGGGCATCGAGATCACGCAGGAAGACGGGCTGGTCCGCGTGGTATCGCCCATCGAGGGCTCGCCCGCCGACCGCGCCGGCATCAAGCCGGGCGACCTGATCACCCGCGTGGACGACACCGCCGTCAAGGGCCTGACGCTGAACGAGGCCGTCAAGCGCATGCGCGGCGAGCCGGGCACCAAGGTCATCCTGACCATCCTGCGCAAGGACGAGAACCGCAGCTTTCCGGTCACCATCACGCGCGAGGAAATCCGCACCCAGTCGGTGAAGGCCAAGGTGGTCGAGCCCGGCTACGCCTGGCTGCGCCTGTCGCAGTTCCAGGAGCGCACGGTGGACGACTTCGTCACCAAGCTGGGCGACATCTACCAGCGCGAGCCCGGCCTGAAGGGCCTGGTGCTCGACCTGCGCAACGACCCCGGCGGCCTGCTGGATGCGGCCGTGGCGGTGTCGGCGGCCTTCCTGCCCGAGGGCGTGACGGTGGTCTCCACCGACGGCCAGATCGATGAAAGCAAGTCGATCTACAAGGCCCGGCCCGAGGACTACCTGCGCCGCCGCGGCGCCGACCCGCTCCGGCGCCTGCCGGCGGCCGTCAAGTCGGTGCCGATGGTGGTGCTGGTCAACGAAGGCTCGGCCTCGGCCAGCGAGATCGTGGCCGGCGCGCTGCAGGACCACCAGCGCGCCACCATCATGGGCAGCCAGACCTTCGGCAAGGGCTCGGTGCAGACGGTGCGCCCGCTCGGCCCCGACACGGCGCTGAAGATCACCACCGCGCGCTACTACACGCCCAACGGCCACACCATCCAGGCCAAGGGCATCGTGCCCGACATCATGGTCGACGACACCGCCGAGGGCAGCCCCTTTGCCGTGCTGCGCATGCGCGAGGCCGACCTGGCCAAGCACCTCAGCGGCGCCGCCGAGGAGCAGAAAGACCCCGCCATCGAGCGCGAGCGCGAGGCCGCCCTGAAGCGGCTGGAAGAAGAGTCGCGCAAGCCCGCCGCCGAGCGCCGCCCGCCGGAATACGGCAGCGACAGGGACTTCCCGCTGCAGCAGGCGCTGGCCAAGCTGAAGGGCGAGCCGGTGAAGGTCAGCAAGACCCTGGTCGAGCGCAAGGAAGACACCAAGACCGAGTGATGTCGCCCCTGAGCCGCCTTGCGGCTTCCCTCCAGAGGGGGGACAACACCGGTGGCCGGCGCGGGCCCGGCCATGGTGTTCGCCACTGGCGCGGCGCCGTGCCGCCACCCCCGCGTGAACGACGAAACCAGCCGTGGTTTTGCGTGCATTCGGTCAACCGATGAACGACCGCCAACTGCTGCGCTATTCGCGCCACATCCTGCTCGACGACATCGGCGTCGAGGGGCAGGCCCGGCTGCTGGCGGCGCACGCGCTCATCGTCGGCGCCGGCGGACTGGGCTCGCCGGCGGCGCTGTACCTGGCCAGCGCCGGCGTCGGCCGCCTGACGCTGGTGGACGACGACGCGGTCGACCTGACCAACCTGCAGCGCCAGATCGCCCACACCGAGGCGCGCGTGGGCCAGCCCAAGGTGGCATCGGCCAGCGCGGCCATTGCCGCCCTCAACCCCGAGGTGCAGGTACGCACCGTGGCCCGGCGCGCCGACGAGCACCTGCTGGCCGAACTGGCCCGCCAGGCCGACGTGGTGCTCGACTGCAGCGACAACTTCGCCACCCGCCAGGCCCTCAACCGCGCCTGCGTGGCCACGCGCCGGCCGCTGGTGGCGGGCGCGGCCATCGGCTTCGACGGCCAGGTGTCGGTGTACGACCTGCGCCGCGGCGACTCGCCCTGCTACGCCTGCATCTTTCCGCCCTCGCAGGCGGTGGAAGAAGTGCGCTGCGCCACCATGGGCGTGTTCGCCCCGCTGGTGGGACTGATCGGCACCGTGCAGGCGGCCGAGGCGCTGAAGCTGCTGTGCGGCATCGGCCAGCCGCTGGTGGGCCGGCTGCTGATGCTGGACAGCCGGCGCATGGAATGGACCGAGCTGCGCGTGCAGCGCCAGCCGGGCTGCGAGGTCTGCAGCACCCGGCCCGGCGGGTAGGGGCGCTGTAGGCGGACTCCTACGCGGCCGCGGTCTGCACGCTGGCACGGGCGGCACGGCAGGCCCCGTAGACTTGGGCTCGCTGTTCCCTCGCACCCCCTGTTCGAGGGGACTCGGCATCGACATCGACCCCTACGCCATGTCCGGCCCCCCTGCAGTGCGCGCCTATTTCGTTGAAGACAACCCGACCATCCGAGAGAACCTGATAGCCACGCTGGAGGAGCTCGGAGGGGTGGCGCCGATCGGCTATGCCGAGACGGAGCAGCAGGGCAGCGAGTGGCTGCGACAGCACAGCGGCCAGTGGGATCTGGCCATCGTCGACCTGTTCCTGAAGCAGGGCAGCGGCCTGGGCGTGCTGCAGGCCTGCCGCGAGCGCAACCCCGAGCAGAAGGTGGTGGTGCTGACCAACTACGCCACGCCGGACATCCGCGTACGCTGCCAGCAACTGGGCGTGGACGCGGTGTTCGACAAGTCCAACGACATCGAGGCGCTGATCGACTTCTGCCTGGACATGAAGGGCGCCGACTGATGCGCCCCCGGCCCTGCCCGCGGTTCGCGCAAAAAAAGCCGCCCCGAGGCGGCTTTTTTCGTCGCCGCTGCGCCGGGCGGCACGGCGCGGCGCGGCCATCAGTCGATCAGCTTGTTCTTCAGCGCGTAGTAGGTCAGGTCGCTGTTGGACGACAGGCCCATCTTCTCCATCAGGCGCGTGCGGTAGGTGCTGACGGTCTTCACCGACAGCGACAGGGACTCGGCGATGTCGCCCGCCGTCTGCCCGCCGGCCAGCTTCAGGAACACCTGAAATTCGCGCTCGGACAACTGCTCGTGCGGCGCCGCGTCGCTCTTGCGGTTGAGTTGCTGCGCCAGCAGCTCGGCCACCGAGGGCGTGATGTAGCGCTTGCCCAGGGCGATGGTGCGGATCGCCTCGACGATCTCGCCGGGATCGCACTCCTTGTTCAAGTAGCCGCTCGCGCCCTGGCGGATCAGGTTCATGGCGTAGTGCTCCTCGGGGTAGCCCGAGAGGATCAGGATGCCGACGTCCGGCGCCTTGGCGCGGATCATGGCCAGCGCGTCGATGCCGCTTTGCCCCGGCATCGACAAGTCCATCACCAGCACGTCCATCTCGGTGGTGCGCACCAGGTCGATGGCCTCGCGGCCGCTGGCGGCTTCGCCCACCACCCGCAGGTCCACATGCTCCGAGAAGAACTGCTTGAGCCCCGAACGCACGATGGCGTGGTCATCCACAATACCGATTCTGATCACAGTGCGCCTTTCCGAAAAAACCAAAAGGACCCCGCCCGAAATGGCAGGCACCTGACGGCGATTCTAGTGACCCCGCAACATGGTTGATGCAAGCCTTGCCCCCGCCCGCGACCCCAGGCGCCCCCGCAACCCGCTGTCGCTGCGCGCCACGCTCGTCATCGCGGCGCTGTGCGCGCTGGCCATCATCTGGCTGAACGAGGGCACCTACCGGCAGGCCGCGCAGACCATGACGCAGATCCAGGAGAGCCACGCCGTGCGCGCCACCGTGAACACCCTGGTGCGCCGGCTGGTCGAGGCCGAATCGAACCAGCGCGGCTACCTGCTGACCGGCGACCGCGCCTACCTGGAGCCCTACACCGCGGCGCTGGACGACATCGACCAGCAGCTCAAGCGGCTCACCTCGAACGTGCCGCGCGCCATGGCCGACTCGGACGCCATGCTCGGCTTTCGCAACCTGCTCTCGCAAAAAGTGGGCGAGATGGCGCTGAGCGTGCGCATGCGGGCCGAGAACCGCCCCGAGGTGGCGGGCTTCATGGTCAGCACCAACGTCGGGCTGGAGCAGATGCGCGCCTTCAGCCTGCAGGCGGACGCGCTGATCAGCCAGTCCGAGGCCCTCATCGCCAGCAAGCGCGCCGAGGTGTACCGCCTGCTGAACGTGTCGCGCTTCGGCCTGGCCGCCGGCGTGCTGGCCGCCTTCTTCGCCTTCTTCCTCTACGTCAAGCAGACGCGCGCCCTGCGCGATGCCGACGTGCGCCAGCAGCACCTGCTGGAGGCCGAGCGCGACGCCCTCGAATCGCAGGTGCGCGAGCGCACCGCGCGCCTGACCGAGCTGGCCACCTACCTGCAGCAGGCGGTGGAGGACGAGCGCGCCCACCTGGCGCGCGAACTGCACGACGAGCTGGGCGCCCTGCTGACGGCCGCCAAGCTCAACGTGGCGCGCGTCAAGTCCAAGCTGCCCAAGGACGCCGACGAAGTGCTGGAACGCCTGCAGCGCCTGACCGAGACGCTGAACCAGGGCATTGCGCTCAAGCGCCGCATCATCGAGGACCTGCGGCCCTCGTCGCTGTCCAACCTGGGCCTGGTGGCGTCGCTGGAGATCCTCACGCGCGAGTTCGCCGACCGCTCGGGCGTGCAGATGGTCACCGCGCTCGAGCCGGTGGAGCTCGACCCCAACAGCGAGCTGACCATCTACCGCCTGGTGCAGGAGGCGCTGACCAACATCGGCAAGTACGCCAAGGCCAACAAGGTGCACGTGAACCTGAAGAACTACGTCTACCACGCCGAGGTGTCGGTGACCGACGACGGCGTGGGCTTCGACCCGGCCGACTTGCCGCAGAGCTCGCACGGC
>JAEXBL010000344.1 GCA_023394015.1 Pseudomonadota bacterium
GCTGCGAGCAGGTGCTGGAGTTCGCCAGCGGGCATGGGCGCTTCACGCGCCATCTGGTGAAGGCCGTGGGGGCGCAGCGCGTTACCGTGTCCGACGTGGTGCCGGGGGCCGTGGCGTTCTCGACCGCGCGTTTCGGGGTGCGGGGCTTCGTGTCGACGGCCGAGCCGGCGGCGCTGCGCTGGCCGGGCCGCTACGCCCTGGTGTTCGTGCTGTCGCTGTTCAGTCACCTGCCGCGCGTCACCTGGGGGCCCTGGCTGGACAAGCTGTGGGCCGCAGTGGCGCCGGGCGGGGTGCTGGTGTTCACCACGCACGGCGACCATGCAGTGCAGCGCGCCGGGGTAGAGCTGGACGCGGACGGTTTTCATTTTGTCGCCGCCAGCGAGTCGAAGGCCATCGCGGCCGAGGAATACGGCACCACCTTCACCTCGCCCGACTACGTGCAGGCGCAGATCGACGCGCTGCTGCCACGGCCTGCGAGCCTGCACATGGAGCCGGCCTGGTTCTGGGCGCACCAGGATGCCTGGGTGCTGCAGCGGCCGCAGGATGACGGGGGACAGGCGTGGTGAGTGAACAGCTGGACTCCTCCTCGGCGGGCGAGCGCCTGGCGCAAGGCCAGGCGGCCTTGCAGGCGGGCGACCTGGTGGCGGCCCAATCGGCCCTGGAGGCTGCTCGGGGCCACCCGGCGACCCGGCTGGCGGCGCACAACCTGGTCGAGCGCCACCGGCTGCCGGGTGCGTTCAGTGAGTGGGTGGGTGTGAACTGCGAGATCTCGCCCCAGGACGACATCTACCGCTTCTTCGACGGGCACCCCACCTCGGTCAATCCGCTGCGGGACTACTTTGCGGATGGCTGGCGCACGCTGTCGGAGCTGATGCTGTTGCTGGAGTCGGTGCAGCGGCCGCTGCTCGGCGTGGAGAGCTTTCTGGAGTTTGCCAGCGGACATGGCCGCTTCACGCGGCACCTGGTGAAGGCGCTGGGGGTGGAGCGCCTGATGGTGTCGGACGTGGTGCCGGATGCGGTGGCGTTTGCACGCGAGACGCTGGGGGTGCGGGGTTTTCTTTCTGCCGCGCGGCCGGAAGACGTGGATTGGCCGCAGCGCTACGAGCTGGTGTTCGTGCTGTCGCTGTTCAGCCACCTGCCGCTGTCGAGCTGGCAGCGCTGGCTGGTCCGCCTGCTGGATGCGGTGGCGCCGGGGGGGCTGCTGGTGTTCAGTACCCACGGCGCGGAGGCAGCACGGCGCGCGCAGGTGCAGCTGGATGCGGCGGGCTTCTTCTTTGCGCCGTCGAGCGAATCCACCGCCATCGATGCGCAGGAGTATGGGACGGCATTCACCGACGAGGGCTTCGTGCGGGCGCGCATGGCCGAACTCAAGGACACGGCCGAGGTGCTTCGCTTTGCGCCGACCTGGTTCTGGCACCATCAGGATGCTTGGGTGCTGCAGCGCCGCTGAACAAGGGCTGAAGCGCTTGCGGGCAGGCGCTGATGGCTGTCAGAAAAAAGAACTGTTCGTGACTGAGGTCAGCGCTGCAGCCAGTTCTTGACCCTGCGCTGCCAAGGCGCCGGGACGGCACGGGCCACGCTGGAGAGCACGGGCAGGGCGCGCAAGCGCGCCAGGGCGCCCACCAGTGGGCTGCTGCTGCCGGTCGCCAGGGTGCCTTCGCCCGGAGCCGGCAGGTGTGCGGCCACGGTGGCGCGATCCGGCAGGGCGGCGCCAGCAGCAATCGGGGGCAGTTGCTGCAGGTAATCGCTGCGGTACCAGTCCAGTGGGTTGACGGCCGGTGGCACGTGGCCGTCGGCGGGCAGGGCCGTGAACACGGGCGCGGGGGATCGGCCGGTGGCGAAATGCTGTTCGCGGATAGCAGTGAAGAAGGCCAGCCACTCGTCAGGGCTTTTGTTCCACGGGCGCACCCAACTCCAGCGGCGGCCCTGCAGACGCTCGGCGAAGGCACCGAGATTGGGCGCCACCACCGGCCAGCCGTCTTGCAGACAGGCGCTCAAGGTGTAGCTGTAGGTTTCCGGCCATTGGGCAGGGAACCACACCAGGTCGGGTTGCAGCCAGCGCAGCAGGGCCGGCAGATCCTTTTCGTCGTACCGGCCATGCACGGTGAGATGGGCGTGCGGTTGCGTCTTGAGCGCCCGGTAGCCGTAGCCGATGAGGTGGAACTCGACGGGCGCGCTCTGTTTGCGGGCGGCGATGGCAACGCTCTCGAGCATGTCGGCACCCTTGATGGCGCTGAGCGCGCCAATCACGGCGACCTTCAGCGGTCGAGTGTCCGCCAGGGGCGATGGGGCTGGTTCGGGCAGGGTTTGCTGCGGATCGATGTCGGCATGGGGTACCTGCCGCAGCGGCGCGCCAGGCACCAGCTTGGCCAGCCGCACCAGCACGTCATGCGTGGGCGCCAGCATGAAGCGAGCTCCGTTCAGTAGTTCGGCATGGCGGCGACGCCAGCTGAGGATGTCGGGGGCGTTGGACACGGGCAAGCGCACCAGGCAGTCGGCGCACTGCTGCACGCCCAATTCACCGCAGTAGCCACGGGTGTCGTCGGTGAGCGAAACTTGAGGGCAGATGGCATGGTAGTCGTGCGCGGTGAAGTCGTAGCCCACGCCCAGGCGCTGGGCCAGGCGCGCGACCGGCTCACCATGGCCGAGCAGGTGGTGGTAGTGGACATGGCACACGCCCAACTGGCGGAGCAAGGTCAGCAGTTGTTCGTAGCCGTCCGGCGGCGCAAAAACCAGTTCGAAGCCGTCGTTGGGGTCGGGCAAGCGCAGGCTGAGTTTCTGGGCTGGCAAGGGGCGCAACACCAGGAACTGGGTCTGGTCGTGCAACAGCGAGGCCAGCTCGTGTACATGCCGCTCGGTGCCACCGCCAAGGTCGTGCAGCACTGCCAGGATGATGGGGCGCTGACCGTCGATGATGCGCGCCAGGTCGACCATGGTGCGGGCCAGTCGGGCGGGGTCGTCACGGACGAAGGCCAGCACCTGGCTTTCGTAGCGGGGATGCAGGCGACGCAGCGTGTCCATGGCGGCGCGCTCGCGCGGGTTCTTGCTGTCACCAAAGCTGACGCCGCCAAAGTGGCGCACGAAGGTGTCGAGTGCATGCAGGTTGCGCCAGCCGGCATTGGCGGCGCGGATGCAGAAGTCGTTCTCTTCACCGTAGCCCTTGCCGAAGTGTTCGGTGTCGAACAGGCCCACCTCGGCCAGCGCCGCGCGGCGGATGTACATGCAAAAGCCCACGCCGGTGGGCACGTCGACCACCTGGCCGGGGTTGGTGCGGGCAAAAAGCGCGTCAAGGCGAGGGGTGTCCCAACCTGCGGGCAGCTCGTTGTCCTGGCAGAAGCGTGGGTAGCTGCAGATGGTGGCGTTGTTGGAAAACGGTGTGACGCTGGCGACCTTCTGGTCGCCGTAGGCGGCGGCGCGGAGGCGGTCGAGCCAGTCGCCGGCGACCTCGGTGTCGCTGTTGAGCAGCAGCACGTCGTTGTCGCCCGACAGCGCCATGCCGCGGTTGACGGTGCCGACGAAGCCGAGGTTGTGCTCGTTTTCCAGCAGGGCGATGCGCTCGTCGGTGGACGCCACGACGCGCAGCCAATCGGTGAGCTCAGGCTCGGGGCTGGCGTCGTTGATGAGGATCAGGCGCCACGGGGTCTGGCATGGGGCGGCCAGCACCGATTCGACACAGCGCTGCGTGTCCGCCAGGCTGCGGTAGACGGGCACGATGACGTCGACGGGGTGGGGCGGTGGCGCCAGCGGCTGTGGCACGGTCTCGGGCTTCGTGGCAGGGCGTGCCGAGCCGATTCCCAGCAGGCGATCGACGCGTATCTTGGCGTTGACGATAGGGCGGGTAGCGCGGAACACGTTGGAGTTCTCGATGTCGTGGACCAGCTGGCGGGCCTCGTCGCGCTCGCGCGCCAGGGCGTGGGTGGTGATGAGCAAGGCCTGCTTCTGCTGGCGCAGGTGCTCGTTCTGCTCGCTTAGGCCGTGGACCTGCTGCTGGGCCTCGGACAAGCGAGCCTGGGTTTGGGTCAACTCTTTCAGATTTAGCGCCAGTTGGGCGATGCGCTGTTGAGCCATGCCGGCCAGCGCCAGATAGTCGGCCGACATGGGCCAGCCGAGCTCGACGTCCAGCGTGCCACGATCGGCGCGCGCCAACTCGGCAGAGGGGATGGGCAGTTTGATCCAGGGGTCATCGCCATGCAACAGCAGGGTGAAGGGGGCGCCGGGCCAGGCAGGCGGCTGCGCCACGATACCGCTGTGTGGCGTACCAAGCAGCGCGGTGGCATCGTCGGGCTGCCATTGCCAGAGCGTGGCGCCGCTGGCATCGCGCAGCTTCAGGCCATGCAGGTGCAGAAATCCGGGGCGGTCCGCGGGGTCCAGCTTGAGGGCATCAGGCGCGGCGTCGGGCAGTGCAAAGCGCAGTGTCTGGCGTTCGTCGCCGATGGTGCCGGCCACGGTGAGTTTGCGCGTTTCATCAAAGCCGCCGCCGGTGCCCAGATAGAGCTGGCTGGTGAACAGCGCCTGCGCAGGCAGGGCAGGCGCCTCGTCGGTGGCGGGCGTTGGCGGGCGCTCGTGCGCGGCCAGCGGGCGCGCCACCACGATGAACTGGTAGGTCAGCCCGTCGGGCAAGGCCAGCAGGTGGCGCGCCACGGCGGGCGGCAGGGCGTCGAAGGCGACCTGGAATTCGGAATCGGGCAGCTGGCGCACGATGGCGTCGGTGCTGTCCGCGGTCCAGCCGTTGTCGCTCAGGAAGCGCATCAGCGTGCGGCGGGTGAAAAAGCGCACGTGGGTTTCGTCCAGCAGGCCTTCCTTGCGGTAGCGGAATTCGCCGGCCATCAATTCGGCCACCAGGCCGCTGTAGCCGGCGTTGGGGATCGACAGCAGCAGCCGTCCACCCGGCGCCAGCAGGGTACGGCATTCGGCCAGCACGCGGGGCGACTGGATGATGTGCTCCAGCACGTCGGCGCAGACGATGGTGTCGTAGCTGGCGGCCGGGAACAGCGTGGGCAATTCGACGGCGTCCAGGTTGGCCACCTCGACCCGCCGGTAGTGCGGGACGGCCAGGGCGGCTTCGTCTTCGCTGATGGTCAGCCCGTCGATGACGCCCGCTTCAGCGCCGTCGCGGGCGGCCAGAAAGCGGCCCATGGCGCCGCTGCCGCAGCCCAGGTCGAGCACGCGGGCGCCGGCCGGGATGTGACTGGCCAGGACGGAGAGGGAGGTGCGCTCGCTGCTGTCGATCTCGCGGTCGTAGACGTGCAGCGCGGTGGAGGGATCGACCATGAAATAGGTGGGCAAGCCGGCGGCAGGGTACCGGCCACCGGGCGGCTGTGGACTGCGCGGATGCTACCATGCAAGGCTTTTCGAACGCTTTTGGGACATCCGTCCTGGGGCGCGGCTTTACCCGATTCTCCGCGTACGAATGTGATTTCGCTGGCGTTGCTTGCCTTTGTGCTGTCCTTGGTGGTGACGCTGTGGGTGCGCCGCCTGTTTCGTCGACGGCTGGGCGCCTACGCGCAGGATGCGCCGCAGCGCTTTCATTGGGGCGAGACGCCGCGCATGGGTGGTCTGGGCCTGCTCGCCGGCTGGGTGCTGGCGCTGGCGGCACTGCCTCTGCTGCAGCGCGGCTACCAGGCCGGGAATATCGACAGCGCGAAGCTGCATCTGGGCGCCTGGCTGCTGATGCTGCTGCCGGCTTTTTGCGGCGGGGTGCTGGAGGACCTGACCCAACGGCTGGCGGTGCGCTGGCGCCTGCTGTTGACGCTGACCTCGGGCCTGCTGGCTTGGTGGCTGCTGGGCGTGGCGGTGCCGCACCTGGGCTTTGGCTGGATCGACCAGCACTGGGGTGCCTGGCCGTGGCTGGGCGTGGCCCTGGCGGTGCTGGCGGTGGCGGGACTGCCGCACGCCTTCAACATCATCGACGGCTACAACGGCCTGGCCGGCGCGGTGGCGATGGTGGTGTGCCTAGCCCTGGCCCACGTGGCCCTGCAGGTGGGCGACCGCGAGCTGGCGGCCATGGCCATTGCGCTGGCGGCGGCCACGGCCGGCTTTCTGGTGTGGAACTACCCGCGCGGGCTGATCTTTGCCGGCGACGCCGGTGCCTACCTGTGGGGCCTGCTGATTGCGGTGATCAGCCTGCTGCTGGTGCAGCGCCACCCCATCGTCTCGCCCTGGTTTCCGCTGTTGCTGCTGATCTACCCGGTGTGGGAGACGCTGTTTTCCATCTACCGCAAGCTATGGCGTGGTGATTCACCCGGCATGGCCGACGCGCTGCACCTGCACCAGCTGGTCTACCGGCGCCTGGTGCGCAGCGTGCTGCACGAGGACGAGGCCCTGAACATGCTGGCGCGCAACAACCGCACCTCGCCCTACCTGTGGAGCTTCGTCGTGCTGACGGTGGTGCCGGCGGTGCTGTTCTGGCGCTACAGCGGCGTGCTGCTGGCGTTCTGCGTGCTGTTCGCCGTGAGCTACGTGGTCGCCTACGTGCGGCTGGTGCGCTTCAAGGTGCCGCGCATATTGCAGCGCTAGGGCGGCTCTATCATTCATAGCTGGTTTCGTTTACCGCACCACGGGTTGCAAGCACACCATGACCTCCCCCCTCCATGCCCTGGCACCGCGCGACAAGGCCCAGATCCTGGCCCAGGCGCTGCCCTACATCCGCCGCTTTCACGGTAAGACCAAGGTCATCAAGTACGGCGGCTACGCCATGACCGAGCCGGCGCTGCAGGCGGCCTTTGCCGAGGACGTGGTGCTGCTCAAGCTGGTCGGCATCAACCCGGTGGTGGTGCACGGCGGTGGGCCGCAGATCGAGACCGCGCTCAAACGCCTGGGCAAGCAAGGCCGCTTCATCCAGGGCATGCGCGTGACCGATGCCGAGACCATGGAAGTGGTCGAGTGGGTGCTGGGCGGCGAGGTGCAGCAGGACATCGTCGGCCTGATCAACCAGGCCGGCGGCAAGGCCGTGGGCCTGACGGGCCGCGACGGCGCCTTCATCCGCGCCCGCAAGCTGAAGATGCTGGACCAGCAGGATCCCAGCGTCGAGCACGACGTCGGCCAGGTGGGCGACATCGAGCAGATCGACCCCGCCGTGGTGAAGGCGCTGCAGGACGACCAGTTCATCCCGGTGGTCAGCCCCATCGGCTTTGGCGCGCAGAACGAGAGCTACAACATCAACGCCGACGTGGTGGCGGCCAAGCTGGCCACCGTGCTGCAGGCCGAGAAGCTGCTGATGCTGACCAACATCCCCGGCGTGCTCGACAAGCAAGGCAGCCTGCTGCCCGAGCTGACGCCGCGCCGCATCGACGAGCTGGTGGCCGACGGCACCATCTCCGGCGGCATGCTGCCCAAGATAGCCGGCGCGCTGGATGCGGCCAAGAGCGGCGTCAACGCCGTGCACATCATCGACGGCCGCGTGCCGCACGCGCTGCTGCTGGAGGTGCTGGGCGATGAGCCGTTTGGCACCATGATTCGATCGCATTGAACGACGGCACCCCCTGAGCGGCTGGCGCCGCCACGTGCTCGCCGCCAGAGGCGACGGCTCTTCGGCCCGTCCAGACCTGCACTGGCAGGTCTAGAGCCGCGGGCCTCAGCCCCCTCTGCTGCGCGAGGGGACGCGCCCGATGGCCGGGGGGACCCCGGCCATGGGCGCCTGCGTAGGGCCTGCTCCGCGGCCTTCGGATTCGTTGGGCGCTTGCGCGCTGCCGTGCCCGCGCAAGTGCTCACTCGGCCGCCGGGCGGCGTGGGCAGGACATTGGGGTTGGGCCGGGCGTGCCGCGTCCGGTGCTTGTGGCAGAATCATTTGGACACATTTGAAGCCGCCATGCCGCCTGTCCTTGAT
>JAEXBL010000381.1 GCA_023394015.1 Pseudomonadota bacterium
TCTGCGACCGTCTGCTACCCGAGAGCAGCTTCCACAAGCTTGCGCCGGAGCTGGCCGACGGCTCGATGACGCGCTCGGGTACGCCGATGCGCCTGCAGTTGCTGGGCTCGGACCCGGCATGCCTGGCCGATAACGCTGCCCTGGCCTGCACCCTGGGGGCGCCGGTCATCGACCTGAACTTTGGCTGCCCGGCCAAGACGGTGAACCGACACCGCGGCGGCGCCGTGTTGCTGGACGAGCCAGAGTTGGTCCACGCCATCGTTGCCGCCGTGCGCCGCGCGGTGCCGGCGCCCATCCCGGTGTCGGCCAAGATGCGCCTGGGCAACGCCGACGACGCCCGCCTGCTGGACTGCGCCCACGCCATAGCCAGCGCCGGCGCCAGCGAACTGGCGGTGCACGCCCGCACCAAGCTGCACGGCTACCGCCCGCCGGCCTACTGGGAACAGATCGCCCGCGTGCGCGCCGCCGTGCACCTGCCGGTGGTCGCCAATGGCGAAATCTGGAGCCCGCAGGACGCCGCCCGCTGCCGCGCCGTCACCGGCTGCAGCGCCCTGATGCTGGGCCGCGGCATGGTGCGCCGCCCGGGGCTGGCGCTGGCGATCCGGCAGGCCGATCGGGCGGGGCAGGGCGATTGGGCTGGCGGCGTTGCCGGCGCTCGCGAACCGGCAGCGTCCTACAGCGACGCCGCGGTCGCCGCCCTACCATGGCGCCGCGTGGTGCCGCTGCTGGCGGACTTCTGGCGCGACGTGAACGGCCGCGTCGAGCGCCGCCACCGCGCCGGGCGACTGAAGCAATGGCTGAACTACCTGCGCGTGGCCTACCCCGAGGCCCAGCAGGCCTTCGACGCCCTGCGCGTGGTGAACGACCCCGATGCCATCAGCGGTTGGATGCTGCGAATTCAGGAGGGGCCGGCGCCCACCAGTCAATCGCTGGAGTCCGAGAACATTGGATAGCCGAACAGCCGAAGAACAGCCGAACGCAGAGGACGCAAAGAATTCGCAGAGGGCGCAGAGGAATACAGAATCGTCATGTGGTCTGAATCCAGAATTCGTGCAGTCCGGGTGCGCAGCGCTTTGTCATGAGCGATACACAGGAAGTTTTTTTGCGTCCTCTGCGTTCACTCTGCGTCCTCTGCGTTCGGTTTTTTGGTGCCTCTCACACCCCCATCGATTGAAGGACCCCCCTCGTGGCCTCCAGCCTGCTTGCCCTGCTCGACGACATCGCCACCGTGCTCGACGACGTCGCCCTGATGTCCAAGATGGCGGCGCGCAAGAGCGCCGCCGTGGCCGACGACGTGGCCGTGCTGACCAAGGTCTCGGCGCAGAAGACCGCCGGCGTGCTGGGCGACGATCTGGCGCTGAACGCACAGCAGGTCACCGGCGTGTCGGCCCAGCGCGAGATTCCGGTGGTGTGGGCGGTGGCCAAGGGCTCGCTGCTCAACAAGGCCATCCTGGTGCCCGCGGCGCTGGCCATCAGTGCCTTCGCGCCCTGGGCCGTCACCCCGCTGCTGATGGTGGGCGGCGCCTTTCTGGCCTTCGAGGGCTTCGAGAAGGTGGCGCACAAGTTCCTGCACGCCTCGCCCGCCGACGCCGCCGCGCGCCAGGCCGAGTTGCAGGCCGCGCTCGACAACCCCGACACCGACCTGGCGCAGATGGAACAGGACAAGATCAAGGGCGCCGTGCGCACCGACTTCATCCTCTCGGCCGAGATCATCGCCATCACCCTCGGCACCGTCGCGCAGGCCGACTTCTGGACCCAGGTGGCGGTGCTGGTCGGCATCGCCATCCTGATGACGGTGGGCGTCTATGGCCTGGGGGGCGGCATCGTCAAGCGGGACGACCTGGGCCTGTGGCTGAGCCAGAAGGCCAGCCGCGCCGCGCACAGCCTGGGCCGCGGCATCTTGTGGCTGGCGCCGTGGCTGATGAAGTTCTTGTCGGTGGCCGGCACCGCCGCCATGTTCCTGGTCGGCGGCGGCATCATCGCCCACGGCATCGGGCCGCTGCACCACCTGATCCAGGACTGGCGCGCGGCGGCAGGCGGCGTCGGCTGGCTGGTGGAACTGCTGGCCAACGGGGTGGTCGGGATCGTCACTGGGGCGGTGGTAGTGGGGGTTGTCACCCTGATCAAAAAACTGCGCGAGGGTGGGGCGCGGGCGACGGCGCATTGAAGCGGGACTGGTCGCCGTGATATCCCGCGTGGGCGAAACTGGCCGGCAAACCGTTACCGCCCTCAGTTATCGCTTAAAATGATCGAATCGATCGATTCAATCGAGGCAACGCCATGCAAACCTTTACCGCCAACGATGCCAAAGTCAACTTCGGCGCCTTTCTGGACGCCGCGCAACGCGAGCCGGTGCGCGTGACACGGCGCAACCGCGTGGTCGGCGTCATGGTGTCGGCGCAGGATTACGAGGCTATGCGTGCCTTCTACACCAACCGCCTGCAGCACACGCTGGCCGAAGCGGGCGCCCACGCCGCCGCCCAGGGCATGACGCCCGAGGTGCTGGACGACCTGCTTGCCGACGAAAGCTGATGCCGGCCGACGCGCCCGGCCCGGCACCCAACCCCGGCGCAGCAGGCCTGCCGCCGCGCGTGGTGCTCGACACCAACGTCCTCATCAGCGCCGCGCTGCTGCCACATTCCGTGCCGGCGCGCCTGTTGCAGCAAGTGTTGCTGCGTTCGCGGCCGGTGTTCTCGCAAGCCACGTTTGCCGAACTGGAAACGAGACTGTGGAAGCCCAAGTTCGATCGCTACACCACCCTCGACATCCGCCGCCGCCTGTTGACCGACCTGTCGGCCGTGGCCGAGTGGGTGCAGCCCCGCAGCACTGCGCGCCACAGCCGCGACCCCGACGATGACGCCTTTATTCACGCCGCGATCGCAGGCGAGGCGGCTTGGCTGGTCACCGGGGATGCGGATCTGTTGGTGCTGGGGCAGGTGCAAGCGGTGAAAGTGATTCGGCCTGCCGATGCGGCCGCACGGTCCAAGGCCGGGGCCTGATCTGCCGGTCCCACGCGCCCGCCGCCAACGGTCGTCAGGGCTGGAGGAGTTCTACAGCCCAGCGCCCATCTCGCTGCCAAAACCGCTCACGCCGGTGCAGCCGGTCTTCCTGGAAGTTCAGGAACTCGACGCTGACCGGCGCGATGGTGAACGCGCCCCAGTGGTCGGGTATGGGGATGTCGGCACCTTCCAGCGAAGCACGCAGCGCCGCACGCCGTTGGCGAAGCTGTTCCATGGATTCGAGTGGCTGGCTTTGCTGGCTGCACAGGGTGGCGAGCTGCGCCTCTCGCGGGCGTGATTGCCACCAGGGCTTGGCCCGCGCGCGGTCGAGGCGCGTGGCCGTACCCTGCACCCGAATCTGAACGCCGAGCGGCTCCCACCACACCGTCAGCGCCGCCCGTGGACAGTGCGCCAGTTCGGCCGCCTTGGGCGCATCGAGCGCGGTGCAGAAGACGAAGCCTTCGGCCGTGGCGGCCTTCAGGTCGACGAACCGCGCATTCGGAAAGCCGTGCCCATCGACCGTGGAGAGGCACACCGCGCCCTGGTGCCGGATGGCGGGGTCGGCCTTGGCCGCGCGCCACGCGTCGTTGAACCTTTGCAGGACGTGGTCGAGCGTGGCGGGCTGGGCGGACAGCATGGCGTGTGTCGGCCGCTCAATCCACCTCAATCGTCTTGCGCAATTCGCGCTTGAGCAGCTTGCCGCTGGGGTTCTTGGGCAGGGCATCGACGAAGACCACGCGCTTGGGCGCCTTGAAGGTGGCCATGTGGGCGTTGCAGTGGGCCAGCACCTGCTCCTCGGTCAGCTCCTGCCCCTGCTTGACGACGATGACGGCGGTGACAGCCTCGACCCATTTCGGGTCGGGCAGGCCGACGACGGCAACTTCGCTGACCTCGGGCAGGCGGTAGATCATCTCCTCGACCTCGCGGCTGGCCACGTTTTCGCCGCCGGTCTTGATCATGTCCTTCTTGCGGTCGACCACGCTGATGTAGCCTTCCTCGTCGATCACGCCCAGGTCGCCCGAGTGGAACCAGTCGCCGCTGAAGGATTCGGCGGTGCGCTCGGGGTCGTTCAGGTAGCCCAGCATCAGGTGCGGCGAGCGGTGCACGATCTCGCCGACCTCGCCCACGGGCACGTCGCGCATGTCGTCGTCGACCACGCGGGTCTCGACGTTGATGACCGGGCGGCCGGCCGAGCCGGGCTTGCGCAACTGGTCGTCGGGGCCGAGCATGGTGGCCAGCGGCGCGATCTCGGTCTGGCCGTACAGGTTCCACAGCCGCACTTTCGGCAGGCGGCGGGCGATTTCCTTGAGCACCTCCACGGGCATGATCGACGCGCCGTAGTAGCCCTTGGCCAGCTTGGAGAGGTCGGCCTGGTCGAACTGCGGCGAGCGCAGCAGTGCGATCCACACCGTGGGCGCGGCGAAGAAGCTGGTGATGCCGTGCTCGGCCATCATGGCCAGCAGGTTGTCGGCGGTGGGCTTGGCGGTGATGTAGTTGGTGGCGCCGACGTAGATCATGGGGCCGAAGAACACGTCGAGCTGGGCGCAGTGGTACAGCGGCAGGGCGTGCAGGGTGACGTCGGCCTCGGCCACCTCGGCGTTGATGCAGCAGCTGACGTACTGCCACAGCACGGCGTCGTGGGTCAGCATGGCGCCCTTCGGGCTCGATTCGGTACCGCTGGTGTAGACCACCTGCAGCAGGTCGGTGCTTTGCAGCGGCACCTCGGGCAGGGGCGCGGTGCAGGCGGCCAGCTCGTGAAAGCTGACCATGCCCTCCACCGGTTCGCTGGGGTCTTCGGCGGGGATCCAGATGAACTGCTGCACCTGGGTGTCCAGCCCGGCGGCGGCGCGCGCCAGTTCGGCCAGGCCGCTGTCGGTGGCCAGGGTCCTGGCGCCGGCGTGGCGCAGGATGTAGGCCACCTCGTCGGCCTTGAGCATGAAGTTGATCGGCACCAGCACCGCGCCCAGGCGCGCCAGCGCAAAGCGCATGGCGACGAAGCCGTGCGAGTTGCGCGCCAGCATGGCGACCTTGTCGCCATGGCCCACGCCGCGCTGCGCCAGGCCGGCGGCCAGGCGGGTGACGAGGGCGTCGAACTCGGCATAGGTCCAGCGCGTGTCGCCGCAGTGGATGGCCAGCTTGTTCGGCAGGCGCAGGGCGGTGCGGCGCAGCAGGTCGGCCAGGGTCTGGCGGCGGGTGACGGGGTTCATGGCGTGTCTCCTTTCAACGGCTGAGAGGTTCGAGGGGGTTCAGAGTTGCCGCGCCCGCGCAGCAGGCGCAGGTCGCTATATCTTTTGAAGCAGGTTGACGCGCATCGGGCGGATGAAGGGCTCGCCCGGCGCGGGGTGCAGGGCCTCGAAGCGTTCGCGCACGCGCTCGCGCATGTCGGCGCTCCAGCGGCGGTCGGCGTAGGTCACGCCGGTCATGCGGCGCTCGAAGTCGTCGAAGTCGGCGTAGCGCACGGGCACCAGAAAGTGGTGCTCGGCCACCTCGCGCCAGCCGCCGCCGGCCAGGGCGCGCTGCACGGCCTGGTAGGCAGCGCGGCGCACGGCCTGCTCGTCGTTGAACAGGCGCACGATCTCGTTCAGCGCGCCGCTGTAGACCGGCTCGGACACGTACAGGTGGCCGCCGGTCCTGAGCACGCGCCGGGTCTCGGCCAGGCCCTGGTCGAGCGCGTCCAGCGGCACGTGGTGCAGCGACTTGAGCATCAGCGCCAGGTCGAAGCGGCCGTCATCGAAGGGAATTGCCTGCGCCCCGGCGGCAACGAAGTCCAGCCCCGGCGTGGGCGGCGCGGCCAGGTTCTTGGCGTGCTGGGCCTGGTCCACCTCCAGCCCGGTGACGGTGCAGCCGGGGTAGGCGGCCAGCAGCTTGCGCGACAGGTAGGCCGAGCCGCAGCCCAGCTCGATGATGCGCTGGCTGTGCAGCGGCACCAGGCGGTTCAGCAGCGCCAGCTCGTCGGTGACGACGTCGGTGGGGGTGAAGTCGGGGATTTCCATGGCTTCGCCAATCAATCCAGGTAGGCGCCAAAGCCCTGCGGCGGCTCGAAGCGCCGGTTGCGCCAGATGAGGCGCGTGGGCACCGGCTCGGGCAGGGCGCGCTGGGGCACCGGGTGGGCCGCGTCGCCGGGGTAGCACAGCACGCGGGTGTCGCCTTCTTCCACCGGCTCGGGGTGCACCAGCGGCGGCGTGCGGCGGCGGGCGTCCTGCATGGCCCCGGCCACGTCGCGGTATTGCAGCAGGTGCAGCAGGCTGGCGATCTGGGGTGGCGCCAGGTCGATCTCGTGCGCGCGGTACTGCTTCAGGGCGGTGCGGGGCGTGAGCCAGCGCACCTCGGTGGCCTCGAAGTCGTCGTGCTTGGCCTCCTGCAGCGGCGGCACGGCGGCCAGGAAGAAGCGGGTGTCGAAGCGCTTGTTCATCACCGAGGGGCGGCGCGGCGTGATCCAGCGCGACCAGGGGGCCAGGGCGTCGGTGTCCAGCTTGGCATTCTTTTCAGCCAGCAGGGCGGCGAACGGCTCGCCGGTGCGCAGGCGTGCGCAGGTGCTGGCGCTGTGGGTGGCGATCTCGTCGGCGCCGACCTGCAGGAACAGCACGCCCGATTCCTCGGCCGCCTCGCGGGCGGCGGCCACGTAGAAGGCCGCGGCCTGCTCGGGCGACAGCGCCGGCTCGCCCAGGCGCGCGTGCAGCTCGGCGGGGGCGCGGTCCAGCTGCGCCAGGGTGTCGGCGCTGGCGTCCTGGGCGTCCACCTTGCCGCCCGGAAACACGTAGGCGCCGCCCAGCACCGCCGAATCGGCATGGCGGCGCATCAGCAGCACCTCCAGCCCGGTGGCGCCGTCGCGCAGCATCACCACGCTGGCCGAGTCGCGCGGCGGTGTGTCGATGATGTCGTGGTTGAGTTCCATGGGCGCTGATTGTGCCGCCGGTGGGCGCCGGTGCGGCTGTCCGCTGGGCAACAGGGTAGATGGCGGCGCTGCTTTACAGTGCGGGCCGAGCTCTGGAACGAAACATGATTTCGCTTTGCGCGATGACTGGCGCTGGCGGGCCATGACAAATGACCAAGGCGCCGCGCCCGACGATGGCTTTTGTCATTGGTCATGCGCTTGCCAGAGCGCGGTCATTCGTCATGTGTGGCATGTGCTGCGGCTGGCGCGTGCGCGCTCCGGATAACTGGATTGATGTATGGGAAAGGATACCGACATGGACAAGATCGACTTCAGCGGCCGCGTGGCCATCGTCACCGGCGCCGGCGGCGGCCTGGGGCGCCTGCATGCGCTGGCGCTGGCCGAGCGCGGTGCCAAGGTGGTGGGCAACGACCTGGGCGGCGCGGTGGACGGCAGCGGCGGCTCGGCCACGGCGGCACAGCAGGTGGTCGACGAGATCAAGGCCGCCGGCGGCGAGGCCATCGCCAACGGCGCCTCGGTGACCGACTTCGACGCCGTGCAGGCCATGGTGCAGCAGGCCATCGACACC
>JAEXBL010000419.1 GCA_023394015.1 Pseudomonadota bacterium
GAGCAGGGTGATCTCGTAGTCGAAGTCGATGAAGCCCTCGACGATGACGCGGCCGTGGGCCACGCGGCCGCCCTGCATGGCGGCGGCCCAGGCCGCGGCCACGTCCCCCGGCCCGTCGAGCCGGCTCTGGCCCTTGCCGCTGCTGCTCATCACCGGCTTGACGACGCAGGGGTAGCCAATGCCCGGGCCGCCGTCGGTGCCGTCGATGGCCGCCTGCAGCGCGGCCAGCGAATCGCAGAAGCGGTACGGGCTGGTGGGCAGGCCCAGGGTTTCGGCGGCCAGGCGGCGAATGCCTTCGCGGTCCATGGTCAGGCGCGCGGCGTGGGCGGTGGGGATGACGCGCACGACACCCTCGTCCTCCAGCGCCTGCAGCTCGGCGGTGGCGATGGCCTCGATCTCGGGCACCACCAAGTGCGGCTTTTCGCGCTCGATCAGCGCGCGCAGCGCGGGCGCATCGGTCATGGCGAGGGTGCGCGCATGGTGCGCCACCTGCTGGCCGGGCGCGTGGACGTAGCGGTCCACCGCGATGGTTTCCACGCCCAGGCGCTGCAGGGCGATGATCACTTCCTTGCCCAGCTCGCCGCTGCCCAGCAGCATCACGCGGGTGGCCGAGGGGCTGAGGGGCGTGCCCAAGGTGGTCATGTCAAAGGACTCCCTTCTCTTTCAATTTGATGGCTGTTCGCCCTCATCAAACGGGCGCCAGCGGCCGATGTGATTCAAAAGCACGCGGCATCAGCCCAGCGCCTTGCCCATCGCCTCGCCCATGCGGATGGCACCGCCGGGTGCCCAGTCGGGGTTGAACCTGAGCGTGCTCTTGGGCCACAGCAGCACCACGGTGGAGCCGAGCAGAAAGCGCCCCATCTCGGCGCCCTTGTCCAGCTCGACGGGCTGGCTGGCGTAGTCGAAGCGCTGGATCTCGCCCGGCCGCGGCGGGTTGACCACGCCGTGCCACACGGTGGCCATGCTGCCGACGATGGTCGCGCCCACCAGCACCAGCACGAAGGGCCCGCGCGCGGTGTCGAACAGGCAGACGACGCGCTCGTTGCGCGCGAACAGCCCCGGCACGCCGCGCGCCGTGGTCGGGTTGACGCTGAACAGATCGCCCGGCACGTAGACCATGCGCTGCAGGCGCCCGGCGCAGGGCATGTGGATGCGGTGGTAGTCCTTCGGGGAAAGGTACAGGGTGGCGAACTGGCCGTGCTCGAACTCGGCCGCCAGCGCCGCATCGCCGGCCAGCAGCGCGCGCGTGCTGTAGCTGTGGCCCTTGGCCTGGAAGATCTGGTCGCGCTCGATGGCGCCGAACTGGCTGATGGCGCCGTCCACCGGGCACAGGTAGTCGGCATCGGCCAGCGGGCGCGCGCCGGCGCGCAGCGGGCGGGTGAAGAAGTCGTTGAAGCTGGCGTAGCTGGCGATGTCGGGGTTGGCCGCCTCGCTCATGTCGACCCCGTAGCGCGCCACGAAGCGGCGAATCGTCGCGTGCGTGAGATCACCCAGGCGCGCGCTGGCGGCGCGGCCGGCGAGTTGGGTCAGCAGCTTCTTGGGCAGCAGGTACTGCGGCAGGACGGCAAGGCGGTCGGAAGACATGCGGGGATTCTATGAACACGCGCCGCCGCGCCGACCGGCCCAACTGCCCCCTTCGATGCGGCTCAAGCGGGTGCGCCGCCGCGCCGCGCCAGAATGCGGCGCCAGATGTCGCGGCGCTCGGCTTCGTTGCGGCTGCGCCAGCCGCCGATTTCCTCCAGCCGGCGCTGGCAGCCCTCGCACCAGCCGGTCTGCTCGCTGATGCGGCAGATGTTGATGCAGGGCGACGGCGCCGGGCCGTCATCGCGGTCGGGGTCGAAGTGGATGCGTTCGTCCATGGCATCGGAAGCGGGTGTCATGCGTTCACGCACCCCTTCAGACCGCG
The DNA here is from genome assembly GCA_023394015.1 of Pseudomonadota bacterium. Classification (GTDB taxonomy): domain Bacteria; phylum Pseudomonadota; class Gammaproteobacteria; order Burkholderiales; family Burkholderiaceae_C; genus Ottowia. The sequence continues at coordinate 1,907 of JAEXBL010000419.1, forward strand.
GCCTGCACCACGTCGGCCACCGGCGCGCCGGTCAGGCGCTCCAGGTCGGCGGGCGTGAGCTTGAACACGCCGTGCGGGTGGCCGGCCGCGGCCCAGATTTCGGCAAAGCGCAGCAGTTCGCGGTCGATCAGCGTCACCGGCCGGTCGGCGTGCGCCACCGGCGAGACGCCGCCGATGGAGAAGCCGGTCCTGGCCTTCACGAAGTCTGCGTCGGCGCGGCCCAGCTTGCCGCCGCCCTCGGCGCAGACCAGGGCCTCGACCTTTTTCTCGTCCACGCGCCGGTCGCCGCTGGTGATGACCAGCACCGCCGCGTCGTCGCTCTTGCGGCGAAAGATGATGCTCTTGGCGATCTGCCCGACGTCGATGCCCAGCGCATCGGCGGCCTGCTGCGCGGTGCGCGCGGCCTCATCCAGCATCACCGGCATGTGGGCGTGGCCGGCCGCCTGCAGCGCCGCGGCCACGCGGCGCACGCCTTCGGGCAGGTTGGGGGAATCAGTCAACGGGAAAACACCTTGAATGAATGGCAGGGGTTGAACGGTATCAGAGGTCGGATGACGAATGACCGCGCGCTGGCGCGCATGACTTCGGCTGCGCCTTCAATGACGCGCCCTGCGGGCGCATGACGAATGAGCTGCGTGACCAGTCGGCACGGGGCCATTGTCATTGGCCATGGCGCGCAGCGCCGGTCATCGAGCGCAGCGAAGTCATGTTTCATCTCAGGCCGCACGCTTGTTGATGACGGCCCGGGCCACCCGCGAGCCCGTGGGGCGCTGCAGGAAGTCGCTGATGTACTGCCCGGCGTCGATCAGCTTGTCGAGATCGATGCCGGTGTCGATGCCCATGCCGTGCAGCATGAACACCACGTCTTCGGTGGCCACGTTGCCGGTGGCGCCCTTGGCGTAGGGGCAGCCGCCCAGGCCGGCCACCGAGGACTGGAAGTTCCACACCCCCAGCTCCAGCGCCGCCAGCGTGTTGGCCAGCGCCTGGCCGTAGGTGTCGTGGAAGTGCCCGCTGACTTCGTCGATGCCGTAGTGCTTCAGCGTGGCCTCGATGGCGGCCTGCACCTTGCGCGGCGTGCCAACGCCAATGGTGTCGGCCACGTCCACGCGCTGCACGCCGATGCCCTTCATCAGCCCGGCCAGGTAGCCCACCTGCTCGGGGGCGATGTCGCCCTCGTAGGGGCAGCCGACGGTGCAGCTCATGGCGCCGCGCACGGCGATGCCCGCCGCGCGCGCGGCCTCGACCACCGGGGCGAAGCGCTCGATGCTCTCGGCGATCGAGCAATTGATGTTCTTCTGGCTGAAGGCCTCGCTGGCGGCGCCGAAGACCACGATTTCATGCGGCCTGGTCGGCAGCGCGGCCTCGAAGCCCTTCAGGTTGGGCGTCAGCACGCTGTAGCGCACGTCGGCCCGGCGCTGGATGCCGGCCATGACCTCGGCGTTGTCGCCCATCTGCGGCACCCACTTGGGGCTGACGAAGCTGGTGACTTCGATCTCCTTCAGGCCGGCGTCCTGCAGGCGCTGCACCAGCTCGATCTTCACGGCGGCGGGCACGGGCTGCTTCTCGTTCTGCAGGCCGTCGCGCGGGCCGACGTCGATGATCTTCACGCGGGAGGGCAACAAATGGGTCTGGCTCATGTCCGGGCTCCTGGAGGGTGAGGTGCGAGGTTACTGGATTGCCGCGCCGGCGGTGGAAAGGCCCGGCGCGGGCTGAAACTGCAACGGGCTTTCTAGAATGGCGCCCCATGTCGAATGCCCCAACGAGCGCCGCGCTGCCGCGGCAGCGTCCGCCGCGCGCGCAGGCCTGGGTGCTGGCGGCGCGCCCGCACACGCTCAGCCTGTCGGCGGCGCCGGTGGTGGCCGGCTGCGCACTGGCCTGGACGCACACGGGGGCGCTGGACTGGGCCACGGCCCTGGTCACGCTGCTGGCGGCGATGCTGATCCAGATCGGCACCAACCTGCTCAACGACGTGGGCGATTTCGAGCGCGGCGCCGACACCGCCGAGCGCCTGGGCCCGCTGCGCGCCACCGCGCAGGGCTGGCTGGATGCGCGCGCGGTGCGCCGCGCCGGCAGCGCGGCCCTGGCCGGCGCCTTCGTGCTGGGCATGTACCTGGCCTGGCTGGGCGGCTGGCCCATCGTGGCACTGGGGCTGGTGGCGCTGCTGTGCGGCTGGGCCTACACCAGCGGCCCGCACCCGATTGCCTACGGCCCGCTGGGCGAGGTCTTCGTGTGGCTGTTCTTCGGCCTGGCCGCCGTGGCCGGCAGCTACTGGCTGCAGACCGGGCAGCTGCACGATGCGGCGCTGCTCACCGGCCACATCC
>JAEXBL010000473.1 GCA_023394015.1 Pseudomonadota bacterium
GGCGAGGCGTGGCCACCACGGGCTCGCGGGTCGGGGGCGGTTCAGGCTCGGCGGCGGGTGGTGCCGGGCGCGGGGCGGGTGTGGCGCGTGCTGGCCTGGCGGGGGCGGGTCCCGCCTCGATGGCTGCGACTGGGGCGCTCGTCGCCGCTGAGGGGTCATCCAACGCGGCCGTGACAGGCCCGGGCATCACCACCACCAGCGGTGGCGTAGGCACGGCGGGCGGCCGGGGCGCCGCGGGTGGCAGTGCGGCCGGCGCCTGGGCTGATGGGGTCGCTGGTGTGCGGCCGGCGATACGGGCAATGCCCCACAGCGCGGCAATGGCCAGCACCGTAAGCACAGCCAGCGCCAGCGCGGCGTGGCGCTTGGGCGGTTCGGCAGCTTCCGTCATCGCCACGGGCAGCCTGACGCGGCGGCGTTTGCGCGGCGGTGCAGCCGCTGCGGGCGCAGGGCCCAGCGGCACCAGTTGCTGGGCGCATTTCAGGCAGAACTTGGCGGTGTCGCGGTTGTCGGCGCCGCACTTAGGGCAAATCAAGGCCATGTGAACAAAAGAACAGCGGGGTGCCGTGTCAGGCCGGCCACCGAACAGTTTGACCGGCCTGCGTGGCGCTGACGGGTAAGTGTAGGGCGGCCGCGCGCAGGCAGCGCGTGGTGGCCGCCCTTGCGGTGTCTTGATGCGCTGCGTGCGGAAATAATCCGCGCCGCCGTGGCTTCACGCCCCTGCGGCGTGGGCCGGCGGGTTCACCAGCCGGGCGATCAGCCCGTGCTCGACCGGGCCTTCCACCGGGATCCACACCCGCAGCGGGTTGCCGGCGGCCACGTCGATCGGCTCGCCCTCGGCGTTCTTCATCACCTGCAGTTGCACCGTGCGGTTGCCCTGCGGGGTGATGATCTCGATCCAGTCGCCGACGGCGAAGCGGTTCTTGGTCTCGACCTCGGCCCAGCCGTCGCGCGTGCTTTTCACCTCGCCGACGAACTGGCTGCGCGTGGCGACCGAGTGGCCGGTTTCGTAGTTCTGGTAGTCCTGCGACGGGCGGCGCTCCAGAAAGCCCGAGGTGTAGCCGCGGTTGGCCAGGCCCTCCAGCTCGGTGATCAGCTGCGGGTTGAAGGGCCGGCCGGCCACGGCGTCGTCGATGGCGCGGCGGTACACCTGCGCGGTGCGGGCCACGTAGTACAGGCTCTTGGTGCGGCCCTCGATCTTGAGCGAATCGACGCCGATCTTCGTCAGCTTTTCCACCAGCTCCACGGCGCGCAAGTCCTTGCTGTTCATGATGTAGGTGCCGTGCTCGTCCTCCATGATCGGCATCAGCTGGCCGGGGCGGCCTTCTTCCTCAATCAGGTACACCTTGTCGGCGGCCGGGTGGCGCTGGCCGTTGCCGCAGGTGGAATCGGTCTCCGCTGCTTCAGCTTCGGCGGCGAAGCTGAAGCCCTGCAACTGTTCGGCCACCGCCATGGCCTCGCCGGTGTTGGGGTCCACCGCAGCGTCCAGGGTCTTGTAGTTCCAGCGGCAGGCGTTGGTGCAGGTGCCCTGGTTGGGGTCGCGCCGGTTGAAGTAGCCGGACAGCAGGCAGCGCCCGCTGTAGGCGATGCACAGGGCGCCGTGCACGAACACCTCCAGCTCCATGTCGGGGCACTCCTGGCGGATCTGTTCGACCTCGGCCAGGCTCAGTTCGCGCGAGAGAATCACGCGTGCCACGCCCATCTTCTGCCAGAACTTCACCGCCGCCCAGTTGGTGGTGTTGGCCTGCACGCTGAGGTGGATCGGGATGTGCGGCCACTTCTCGCGCACCAGCATGATCAGGCCGGCGTCGGCCATGATGAGGGCATCGGGCTTGAGCTCAATCACCGGCGCCAGGTCGCGCAGGTAGGTGCGCAGCTTGTCGTTGTGGGCAATGAGGTTGCTGGTGACGAAGAACTTCTTGCCGCGCGCGTGCGCCTCGGCAATGCCCTGGGCGAGTTGTTCCAGGCGGAATTCGTTGTTGCGCGCGCGCAGGCTGTAGCGCGGCTGGCCGGCGTACACGGCGTCGGCGCCGAAGTCGTAGGCGGCGCGCATCTTGTCCAGGCTGCCGGCGGGCAGCAGCAGTTCGGGGGCGTGGGGCGTCATGGGGCGTATTGTCGGCGTTCTCGCCGTGGGGCGCCGGGTGTTGGCGCCGCCAGTGGCTTGACTCGTGTCAAGATCACGCCCCGTGCCATGCGCTATCGTGCAGGCCAAGGCATTTGAAACTACCCAAGGAGAAACACATGATCCGTGAAGTCGAAGGCGACATTCTGCTCAGCGACGCTCAGGTGATCGCGCATGGCATTGCCACGGCCGATCCGTTCGATTCCGGCCTGGCGCTGGCGCTGCGCGAGCGCTTTCCGTCCATGGTCAAGGACTACCGCGCCGCCACGCGCTCCAACCAGCCCAACACCGGCGAGCTGTGGGCCTGGGGCGGCGTCAACGAAGACGGCAGCACCCGCGGCATCGTCAACCTGCTGACGCAGGGCATGGAAAGCCAGGCCAAGTCGGCCCGCCCGGTGAAGGCCAAGCTGGAGGACGTGAACCGCGCCCTGCGCGAACTGGCCAAGCTGGTGGAAGAGGGCAGCATCAAGAGCCTGGCGCTGCCGCGCCTGGCCACCGGCGTGGGCGGCCTGGACTGGGCCGACGTCAAGCCGCTGATCGAGCGCCACCTGGGCGGTCTGGGCATTCCGGTGCTGGTCTACGAGGTCTACCGCAAGGACCAGAAGGCCGACGAGAAGCTGGCCTGAAGGCTGATGTGGGCCTTGACGCCGCCTTGGTGCGGCGCCAATGCCTGAACCCAAAGCCCCGGTACAGGTTGCCCGCCTGCCGGGGCTTTGTCGTGGCTGGCGTGTGCCCGCATGGTTGGGGCTGCAAACGCCCGCGCCCATGTCCCTGACGGTGGCGGGCGCACCGCCCGCCTGACACAATGCTGGCATCAGCCCGCTTTGCATGTTCGCATGAACCGCCGATCCACAAAGGAACACGCCATGGCCAGCAAGACCAAGAAAGCAAAAAAAGCACCCACGCACGCTTTTGCCAGCACCCGCAAGTCGTTCAAGACCGCCTCCGGCAAGACCGGCCAGTTCTGGTCGCTGCCGGCGCTGGCGCGCCAGTACCCCAACGTCAAGCGCCTGCCGGTGTCGCTGCGCATCGTGCTGGAGTCGGTGCTGCGCCACTGCGACGGCCAGAAGGTGCTGCCCGAGCACGTGGCGCAACTGGCCAACTGGAAGCCCCGCGCCAAGCGCAGCGACGAGATTCCCTTCACCGTCGCCCGCGTGGTGCTGCAGGACTTCACCGGCGTGCCGCTGCTGGCCGACCTGGCGGCCATGCGCTCCACCGCCGAGCGCCTGGGGCGCGACCCCAAGAAGATCGAGCCGCTGGTGCCGGTGGACCTGGTGGTCGATCACTCGGTGATGATCGACTACTACGGTCGCAAGAACGCGCTCGACCTGAACATGAAGCTCGAATTCCTGCGCAACCGCGAGCGCTACGAGTTCATGAAGTGGGGCATGCAGGCCTTCGACACCTTCGGCGTGGTGCCGCCGGGCTTCGGCATCGTGCACCAGGTGAACCTGGAGTACCTGGCTCGCGGGGTGCACAAGGGTGCCGACGGCACCTACTACCCCGACACCCTGGTCGGCACCGACAGCCACACCACCATGATCAACGGCATCGGCGTGGTCGGCTGGGGCGTGGGCGGCATCGAAGCCGAGGCCGCCATGCTGGGCCAGCCGGTGTACTTCCTCACGCCCGACGTGGTCGGCTTCGAGCTGAAGGGCCGTCTGCGCGAAGGCTGCACCGCCACCGACCTGGTGCTCACCGTCACCGAAATCCTGCGCAAGGAAAAGGTGGTGGGCAAGTTCGTCGAGTTCTTTGGCGAGGGCACGCGTTCCTTGAGCCTCCCCGACCGCGCCACCATCGCCAACATGGCGCCCGAGTACGGCGCCACCATGGGCTTTTTCCCGGTGGATGAGCGCACCATCGAATACTTCGAGGGCACCGGCCGCACCAAGGCCGAGATCGAGGCCTTCGAGGCCTACTTCAAGGCGCAGAAGCTGTTCGGCGTGCCCAAGGCGGGCGACATCGACTACTCCAAGGTCGTCACGCTGGACCTGGGCAAGGTCACCCCCAGCCTGGCCGGCCCCAAGCGCCCGCAGGACCGCATCGAGCTGGGCCAGGTGGCGCGCCAGTTCGAGTCGCTGTTCAGCCAGCCGATGAGTGCCAACGGCTTCAACCGCCCGGCCGAGGTGCTGCACACCCGCGTGGACGTGGTGCGCGACAACGACCCCGACGCCGACGAGCGCCCGCCCGCCGCGCGGTCGATTCCCGACGGCTCGCCGCGCCAGGTGGCGGAGATGGTGGCCAACAAGCCCACGCTCGAATCCGCGCTGTCCGAGGCCGACGTGGTCGAGCCGATCTCGCCCGCGCCCTACACGCTGGGCAACGGCGACGTGCTGATCGCCGCCATCACCAGCTGCACCAACACCAGCAACCCCAGCGTGCTGCTGGCGGCCGGCCTGCTGGCCAAGAAGGCGGTGCAGGCGGGGCTGACGGTGAAGCCGCACATCAAGACCTCGCTGGCGCCCGGCTCGCGCATCGTGACCGAGTACCTCACCGCCACCGGCCTGCTGCCCTACCTGGAAAAGCTGGGTTTTGCCGTGGCCGGCTACGGCTGCACCACCTGCATCGGCAACGCCGGCGACCTGGCACCCGAGATCAACGAGGCCATCACCCGCAACGACCTGGTGTGCGCCGCCGTGCTGTCGGGCAACCGCAACTTCGAGGCCCGCATCCACCCCAACCTGAAGGCCAACTTTCTCGCCAGCCCGCCGCTGGTGGTGGCCTACGCCATCGCCGGCAGCGTGCTGGTCGATCTGATGACCCAGCCCGTGGGGCAGGGCAAGGGCGGCAAGCCTGTGTTCCTGGGCGACATCTGGCCCAGCAGCGAGGAGGTGCACAAGCTGCTGAAGTACGCCATGAAGGGCAAGGCCTTCCGCGCCAACTACGCCAAGATCGCCACCGAACCCGGCAAGCTGTGGGAGCGCATCGAGGGCGTCGAAGGGCAGGTCTACACCTGGCCCGAGAGCACCTACATCGCCGAGCCGCCGTTCTTCAGCGACTTTGCTTTTGAAGCAGACGCTGCCGATGGCGTCGATGGCGCCGAAGGCCCGAAGGACGCCGCAGTGCGCGGCGCCCGCGTGATGGCGCTGTTTGGCGACAGCATCACCACCGACCACATCTCGCCCGCCGGCTCGATCAAGGAAAGCTCGCCCGCCGGCCAGTGGCTGCTGGCCAACGGCGTGATGAAGCCCGACTTCAACAGCTACGGCGCGCGCCGCGGCAACCACGAGGTGATGATGCGCGGCACCTTTGCCAACGTGCGCGTCAAGAACCTGATGCTGCCCGTGCTGGAAGACGGCAGCCGCGAGGAGGGTGGCCTGACCATCTACCAGCAGCCCGGCGAGTTGCAGGGCAGCAAGCAGTTCATCTACGACGCGGCCATGAAGTACTGCGCCGCCGGCGTGCCCACGGTGATCTTCGCTGGCGAGGAGTACGGCACCGGCTCCAGCCGCGACTGGGCTGCCAAGGGCACGCAGCTGCTGGGCATCAAGGCCGTGGTCGCCAAGAGCTTCGAGCGCATCCACCGCAGCAACCTGGTCGGCATGGGCGTGCTGCCGCTGCAGTTCAAGCCGGGCGAATCGTGGGAAAGCCTGGGCCTGAAGGGCGACGAACTGATCGACATCGTCCCGCAGGACGACCTGGCGCCGCAAAGCCAGGCGCGCATGGTCGTCACCCGCGCCGACGGCTCGAAGCATGAAACCCAGCTCATCCTGCGCATCGACACGCCGATCGAGGTGGATTACTTCCGCAACGGGGGCATCCTGCCGTATGTGTTGCGGCAGTTGCTGGGCTGAAGGCCCGTGCCGGGCGCAGGCCAGCCGGCACGCTGTCGTCCCGCCCGCCGGACGATTGAAAAGCCGCGGGGCCTGTAGGCTGGGTGAGCGCAGCGTCACCCGGCTTTTTCCGGCGTTGCCGGAGCCAACCAGGGCAGTTCGAAAACCGTAGCTGCTCGTGCAGCAGGGGCGGGCGCTGGCAGCGGCCTTGTGCATCGAAGCGGTGCCGTCGCACGGGCTTGCGCTGCATCAGCCGGACACCCACCCGACAAGGGCACAATCGCGCCCATGTCAACACAACAGCTTCTGATCGCCGGTGGCGGCATTGGTGGTCTGGCGGCGGCGCTGGCCGTGGCGCGGGCGGGCTGGGAGGTGCGCCTGTACGAGCGCGCACCCGAGTTCACCGAGGTGGGGGCGGGCGTGCAACTGGGCCCCAACGTCACCCGCATCCTGCGCGACTGGGGGCTGGAGGACGCCCTGCGCGCCGTGGCCGCCTTCCCCGACCGGCTGCAGGTGCGCAACGCCACCAGCGGGGCCGACCTGGGCACGCTGGCGCTGGGCGCGCGCGCCATGGAGCGCTACGGCGCGCCCTACGCCACCATCCACCGCGCCGATCTGCACCGGCTGCTGTACCGCGCGGCGGCGGCGCAGCCCGGCGTGCACCTCAACCTGGACCACTGGCTGGCCAGCTTTGCCGACGATGGCAAGGTGGTCACGCTGTCCACCGTGGCAGGCCGGCAGATCGAGGGCGATGCGCTGCTGGGTGCCGACGGCGTGTGGAGCCGCGTGCGCCAGCAACTGCTGCAGGACGAGCCGCCGCGCGTGACCGGCCACCTGGCCTACCGCACCATGCTCAACCAGTCCGCGCTGCCCGAGGCGCTGCGCACGACGCAGGTCACCGCCTGGCTGGGGCCGCGCCTGCACGTGGTGCAGTACCCGGTGCGCCGGGGCGAGTGGATGAACCTGGTGGCCATCGTGCACGGCCAGCCGCCGGCCGACGCGCAGGGCTGGGACCACGCCGCCAACCACGCCGACCTGCAGCGCGCCATGGGCGGGGTGTGTGCGCCGCTGCGCGAGCTGATCGACGCCGTGCCCCAGGCCAGCGTGAACGAGCACGCCTGGCGCCTGTGGGCGCTGGCCGATCGTTCGCCGGTTCAGGGCGCCGAGCAGATGGCGCGCGGCCTGGTGGCGCTGCTGGGCGATGCGGCGCACCCGATGCGCCCGTACCTGGCGCAGGGCGCCGGCATGGCCATTGAGGACGCGGCCGAACTGGCCCGCGCGCTGGCCATGGACGCGGTGGACGTGCCCACCCGCCTGAAGCGCTACGCCCTGGCGCGCTGGCAGCGCTGCGCGCGCGTGCAGGCGCGCTCGATCCGCAACGGGCAGATCTTCCACTCCACCGGCCTGGTGCGCTTTGGGCGCGATGCATCGATCAGGCTGCTGGGCGAGCGGGTTCTGGACGTGCCTTGGCTGTATGGCGGCTGAAATCCTCGGGCGTCACACGGGCGCTTGATCGGTTCGGCCGGCGGCGCCCTTGAAAAAAGGGCTGAGCGCTATTGATTTGATAGATTGGCGAACCATCCGCCATCAGCGTTAACCCCAGCTACGCTTTGCATGTGGTTATGCAAAATAACTGCATGAACATTTGCACACAATTTGCCGGGCAGGCGAAACGGGTCTATCTGGGCTGGCTGGCGGGGGTTGCGCTGGCGTGTGGGATGGCGGTCTCGGCACCGGCCCTGGCGGGCGACGAAGGAGTGACGCCGACCTAGATCCGCATCGGTGCCTCGGCGGTGCTGACGGGCTCGCTGGGGCCGCAGACCACCGAGTACACCGTCGGCTCGCGGCTTTACTTTGACGCCGTGAATGCCGCCGGCGGCGTGCACGGCCGCCGCATCGTCTACAGCACGATGGACGACGCCTTCGACGTCAAGCGCGCGGTGGAGAACACCCGCAAGCTGATCGAGGAGGACAAGGTCTTCCTGATCTACAACACCACCGGCACGGCCCACACCGCGGCCATTCTGCCGCTGGCCGAGCGCAGCCGCACCGTGGTTTTCGGGCCGGTGACGGGCGCCTCGTCGCTGCGCGACACGGTGCACCGCTACCTGTTCCACGTGCGGGCCAGCTACGCCAACGAGGCGCGCAAGATCGTCTCGCAGGTCAAGCGGGTGGGCATTACCCGGATGGGCGCGTTCTACCAGGACGACGCCTTCGGCAAGGCCTTGCTTGAGGAGGTGCGCCGCGCTGCCCAGGAGGAGGGCATGACCATCACCGGCGAATTCGCGGTCGATCCCAAGAACCCCGATTTCAATGCCGTGGCGGCCGCCACGGCCCAGGCTTCGCCGCAGGCCGTGGTGCTGTGCACGGCGGGCACCATGTTCACCAGCTACATCAAGGCGGTGCAGCAGGGCACGCCGCTGCGGCCGCGCTACTACGGCTTCTCGGTGGCCAGCCTGGACGTGATCAACAGGGAGTTGGGCCCGCTGGGGCGGGGCATCGTGCTGGCGCAGATCATGCCGTCGCTGAAGAACACCGCGGTGCCGGTGGTGCTGGAGTACCGCAAGCTGCTGGCGGCCAAGGATCCCGATGCTGCGCCTTCGGCGTCGCAGTTCGAAGGCTTCGTGCACGCCAAGGTGCTGGTGGACGCACTGCGCGCCGCGGGCAGGAACCTGACGACGGATTCGTTCATCCGCGGCCTCGAATCGATCGGCGAAATCGCCTATGGCCCTTTCAAGGCGCGCTACTCGCCGACCGACCACAACGGTTCGTCCTACGTCGAACTGGCTATCGTCGATGTTCACGGGCAGTTGCGCTTCTGACGGCGGGCGGCGAGCGCATGTCCCAGCGCAGGACTTGCCGCTTGTCTCCATCGGGTGTATAAATTGTCTCTATTGATGGAGACGACCATGCCCGCATCACTGCCTGCCGCCGCTGCACCCAAGGTATCCGAACGCCGGGGCGCCTACCACGTGCCCGCCCGTGGCACGGCGGCCTATTGGCTGTCGCCCATGGAGCGCTCGCAACTGGTCAAGCAGGGCGTGCCCGCGCGCGAGGTGGTGGCACTCTCCGACGCCATGGGCCTGCCGCGCGACCAGTTCATGCGCGTGCTGGGGCTGGCGCGCTCCACGGTGGAGCGCAAGATCGCCCAGCGCGGCCCGCTGTCGCAGCCTGAGAGCGAAAAGCTGGTCGGCATCGAGCGCCTGATCGGCCAGGTGGATGCCATGGTGCGCGAGGCGGGCGAGGCGCCCGCCGACTTTGACGCCGCGCGCTGGTTCGCTCGCTGGATGGCCGAGCCGGTGCCTGCGCTGGGGGGCCTGGCGCCGCAGGAGCTGCTCGACACCGCCGATGGCCGCGAGGCGGTGAGCACGCTGCTGTACCAGATGAAATCGGGCGTGTATGCGTGACGCGAAGCCGAGGCACGGCGTGCACTGGGCTGGCCCGCTTCGCAACCGTGCGACGCCGGTGGCGCTGCTGCCGTAAAGGCCCCCATGGTGGTGACGGCCGACAGCGAATGGGTCAGCGTGTGGCGCATCGCCACCGATACGCCCGACTACACCGCCGACGACCTGAGCGGCACCGGCGCCCGCGTGACCGGCGGGCGCTGGAACGCGCGCGGCACGCCCATGCTGTATGCCAGCAGCTCGCGCGCACTGGCCTGCCTGGAAACCGTCGTCCACCTGGGCGGCGGCGTGGCGCTGCCGCTCAACCGCTACCTGGTGCGCATCGACATTCCCGCCGCGCTGTGGGCCACGCGCACGGTGTTCGATGCCAATCAGCACGTGGGCTGGGACGCGCTGCCCGCCGGGCGCGTCAGCATCGCCTGGGGCACGGCCTGGGCGGCGCGGGGCGACAGCCTGCTGGCGCAGGTGCCCTCGGTCATCGTGCCCGAAGAGCACAACCTGCTGATCAACCCCGCGCACCCGCAGGCGGCGCGGCTACGCGTGGCCAAGTTGCGCCGCTGGTTGTACGACCCGCGCGCGCTGCGCCTGCTGGTCGCGTGATCGCCGCCGGGCATCCCTAGAATGCCCGCATGAACACCGCTGCACGTCCCCACGTCCTCATCGCCCGCGCCGTCTTTCCCGAAGTCATCGACCGGCTGGCCCAGCACTTCGAGGTCGAGGCCAACCCGGCCGACGACATCTGGCCGCGCGATGAATTCATCCGCCGCCTGCAAGGCAAGCAGGGCGTGTTCACCACCGGCAGCGAGCGCATCGACGCCGAGCTGCTGGCGCAATGCCCCGATCTGAAAATTTGCGCCAACATGGCCGTGGGCTACAACAACTTCGACGTGCCGGCCATGACGGCTGCCGGCGTGCTGGCCACCAACGCCCCCGGCGTGCTGACCGAAACCACGGCCGACATGGGTTTTGCCCTGCTGATGGCCGCCGCGCGCCGCGTCGCCGAGGGCGAACATTTCCTGCGCGCCGGCCACTGGGACCGCTGGGCCTACGACATGCTGATCGGGCAGGACGTGCATGGCGCAACGCTCGGCATCATCGGCATGGGCCGCATCGGCCGCGCCATTGCGCGGCGCGGCGCCCTGGGCTTTGGCATGCAGGTCATCTACCACAACCGCTCGCGCCTACCGGCCGAACAAGAGGCCGAAGTCAAGGCGCGTTACGTCAGCAAGGAGGAACTGCTGAAGACGGCCGACCACGTGATGCTGGTCGTGCCCTACAGCGCCGAATCGCACCACACCATTGGCGCCGCCGAGCTGGCGCTGATGAAGCCCACCGCCACGCTCACCAACATCGCCCGCGGCGGCATCGTGGACGACGTCGCGCTGGCCCGCGTGCTGCGTGAAGGCCGCATCGCCGCGGCGGGGCTGGACGTGTTCGAGGGCGAGCCCAAGGTTCACCCTGACCTGCTGGCCTGCAGCAACGTGGTGCTCACCCCCCACATCGGCAGCGCCACGCGCGCCACGCGGCTGGCCATGGCCAACCTGGCGGCGGACAACCTGATCGGCTACCTGACCGAAGGCGAGCCGCGCACGCCGCTCAACCCGGAACTGGTGGGCGCGGGGCGCGGTGCGTGATGGGTCTTTTCAAGCGTTGGTGGGTTTGAGCACCGGCCCGCTCGGCACAGACAGTTGTGTGTTGCACAGGCAGGGCCTTGTTCACAGTTCACGCCGTTTCCATTTCAAACCGTCATTCCGGCGAAAGCCGGAATCCATGTTTTTTTGAGGGCGCCGTCGATGGATTCCGGCTTTCGCCGGAATGACGGAAGGGATGCTTCTTCCGAGTTGAGGCCGGAGTAGCGCGTCAAGCCAAGCAGCCGCTGCCCCGCCGGGGGCAAGCTTGCCCCCACAGGACCTGAGTATTTCAATGAATCCCGAACTTCCCCCCTGGATCGTCTGGCTGGCGCTGGCCGCGCTGCTTGCCAACGTGTTGCTGCTGCTGGCGCTGTTGCTGCGCCGCCCGCGCCGGCCCGAGGACGTGGCCTCGCGCGGCGAGCTGCAGCAGCTCGTCGGCCACAGCAGCGAGCGGCTGGAGCGCGAGCTGCGCCACGAGATCGGCGAGAGTGCGCGCGGCAGCCGGCAGGAGCTGGCGCAGTCGCTGGCCACCTTTCAGGACGCGGTGACGCGCCAGGGCGCCGAGAGCGTGCGCACGCAGAACGCCCAGGTCGATGCGCTGGCGGCGCAACTGACGCAGTTGCGCGGCACCCTCGGCGACACGCTGGTGGCGCAGTTGCAGGCGCTGGGCCTGAACATGGCGCAGCAGGCCGCCGAGGCCACGCGCACGCAGAACGCGCAGATCGACGCCTTCGCCCAGCAACTCGCGCACCTGCGCGGTTCTTTAAGCGAAACGCTGACGCAGCAGTTGCACAGCTTGAGCGAAACCAACGCCCGCCGCATCACCGAGGTGCGCGGCACGCTGGAGCAGCAGCTCACCGCCCTGCAGGCGGCCAACAGCGCCAAGCTGGACGAGATGCGCCGCACCGTGGA
>JAEXBL010000043.1 GCA_023394015.1 Pseudomonadota bacterium
GGCGGGGCGCGCTCCACCGCGGGCGCGGGCGGTGGCGGGGGTGGCGCGGCCTTGGGTGCGGCGCGCTGCACGGTGGGCGACCACAGCTCGGCCTCCACCGCGTCGTCCTGCGCGTCGCGCTGCCAGCGCAGGCCCCAGGTCAGCGCCAGGATCAGCAGAAGGTGCGCCAGCAGGGCCAGCGCCAGCGCGCGGCCCAGGCCGCGCTGCGGCGGGGGGGCGAATTCGTTGCGTTCGAGGGTGCTGGCGTTCATGAACTGCTGGAACTCCGGGCGGCGCTCACTTCACCGCCAGGCCCACGCGGGCCACGCCGGCCTGGCGCAGGCGCGAGGTGACGTCGATCACCTTCTGGTAGGCGATGTCCTTGTCGGCGGCCACCATCACGGCCAGCTCGGGGTTGGCCTGGGCGGCGTCGGCGATGGCGGCGTAGATGTCGCCTTCGGCCGCGTTCTGCAGGTTCGGGCCGTCCTGGCCGCCGTCGGCGGTGATGGCGCCTTCGGCGTCGATCATCACCGTCACCGGGTTGTCGGGTGCCTTGCTGGACTGGCCGGCGCTGGGGATGTTGATGCTGCCCGGCGTGATGACGGTGGCGGTGACCATGAAGATGATCAGCAGCACCAGCATCACGTCGATGAAGGGCACCATGTTGATCTCGTTCATGGCGCGGCGGCCACGGCCGCGGGCGCTGAGGTTGGGCATGGTTATTCAGCTCCCCTCAATAGCCGGTCGAGCTGCCGAACTGGGCGCTGGCGCCCGCGCCCGCCGGCGCGGGCTGCACGCCCAGGTTGCGTTGCAGGATGTTGGAGAACTCCTCGATGAAGGTCTCTTGCTTGATGGCGATGCGGTCGATGTCGCGCGCGAAGCGGTTGTAGGCCACCACCGCCGGAATGGCGGCGAACAGGCCCAGCGCCGTGGCCACCAGCGCCTCGGCAATGCCGGGCGCCACCGTGGCCAGGGTGACCTGCTGCAGCGCGCCCAGGCCGGTGAAGGCGTGCATGATGCCCCACACGGTGCCGAACAGGCCGACGTAGGGGCTGACCGAGCCGACCGAGGCCAGGAAGGACAGGTTCACCTCGGCCGCGTCCAGCTCGCGCTGGTAGCTGGCGCGCATGGCGCGGCGGGCGCCGTCGAGCAGGGTGCCGGGGTCCTGGATGCGGCGCTCGCGCAGCTTCTGGTATTCGCGCATGCCGCTGGCGAAGATGCGCTCCATCGGCCCGCCCTGCTTGGCGTTCTGCGCGGCGCTGGCGTACAAATCGTTCAGGCTGGTGCCCGACCAGAAGTCACGCTCGAAGGCGTCGTTCTGCGCCTTGATGTTCTTCAGCGCGCGCAGCTTGCGAAAGATGGCCGCCCAGCTGGTGATAGAGCCCACCAGCAACAGCAGCATGACCAGTTGCACGATGAAGCTGGCGTTGACCACCAGGTGGAGGATGGAGAGGTCCTGATTCATGGATTCAGCTTTTGCAGGATGTCGGAAGGAATGCGCGCCGGCCGCAGCGTGTGGGCATCGACCCAGCCGGCGCGGATGCGGCCCTCGCACAGCAGGGTGCGCGTGCCGCTGCCCGGCTGCAGCAAAAAAGCCTGCTGCGCCAGCACCATGCCGGCGCGGCCTGCGGCTTGGAGCCGGGCGGTGACGATGAGTTCATCGTCCAGCCGCGCCGGGCGCAGGTATTTCAGCTCGGCGCCGGCCACCACGAACATGCCGCCCACCTGCTCGCGCAGCGCGCGCTGGTGCACGCCCAGCGCGCGCAGCCACTCGGTGCGGGCGCGCTCGAAGAACTTGAGGTAGTTGGCGTAGAACACGATGCCGCCGGCATCGGTGTCTTCCCAGTAGATGCGGATGGGGAACTCGAACGCCATCAAGCCTGGCCTGCCGCGCCCTTGGTTCACGCCAGCACGTCGCGCAGGCGCTGCACGGCGGTTTGCAGTTGCGCCATCGAGTTGGCGGTGGAAAAGCGCACGTAGCGCGCCGTGTCGGCGTGGCCGAAGTCGCGCCCGGGCGTCACCGCCAGGTGCGCGCGCTTCATGAGTTCGAAGGCGAAATCCCAACTGCCGGCGGCGTGCATGCCGCTATTGTATTCGGAGCGCGCGGCGCCGTGGGGGCCAAACAATTTGTCACATGCGGCGCTGCAATCGGCCCAGGCGTAGAAGGCGCCGTCGGGCGTGACCGGCACCGTGAGGCCCAGCGCGTTCAGCTGCGGCACGAACCAGTCGCGCCGCGCCTTGAACTCGGCCCGGCGGCGCTCGTACTCGGCCAGGCTGTCGGGCTCGAAGCAGGCCAGCGCGGCGTGCTGCGACACCGTGCTGGCGCAGATGAACAGGTGCTGGGCGACTTGCTCCACGGTGTCGACCAGGCTGTCGGGCACCACCAGCCAGCCCAGGCGCCAGCCGGTCATGTTGAAGTACTTGCTGAAGCTGTTGATGCTGATGATTTGGTCGGAAAGGCCCAGCGCGCTGTGGCTGTAGGTGTCGTCGAAGGACAGGCCGAGGTAGATCTCGTCCAGCAGGGTGATGCCGCCGTGCTCGGTCACCACGTCGTGGATGCGCCGCAGCTCGTCGGGGTGGATCGAGGTGCCGGTGGGGTTGGAGGGCGAAGCCAGCATCACGCCGCGCGTGTGGGCGCCCCAGGCCTCCTGCACCTTGGCGGCGCTCAACTGAAAGCGCTCGGCCGCCGTCGAGGGGATGAGCACGGCGCGGCCTTCGGCGGCGCTCACGAACTGGCGGTTGCAGGGGTAGCTGGGGGCGGGCATCAGCACCTCGTCGCCGGCGTCGATCAGCGCCAGGCAGGCCAGTTGCAGCGCGGCCGAGGCGCCGGCGGTGACGACGATGCGCCGCGCCGGCACGTCGAGGCCGAAGCGCTGCCGGTACCAGCCCGAGATGCGCTCGCGCAGCTCGGGCAGGCCGGTGGCCTGGGTGTACTGCGTGCGGCCGTCGCGGATGGCTTTCTCGGCCGCTTCCCGAACCAGCGGCGGCGCGGTGAAGTCGGGCTCGCCGATGTTCAGGTAGATCATCGGCCGGTCGGTGCCGGCCGCCTCGCGCGCGATGGCGGCGGCCGACTTGGCCATCTCCATCACGTAGAAGGGCTCGATGCGCTGGGCGCGGGCGGAGATTCTCATGGCGTCAGGATACTCCTGTTTCAATAGCTGCCGGCGCTTGGTGGGCCGGCGCTGGCGCCCTGAAAGGCTTGAATCGGTGTGCGGGGTGGGCGCAGGCGTCACGCCTGGGGGGCGCGCGGCGCGGCGGCGCGGTCGGCCTCAACCTCCAGCGGCCGCAGCTTGGGCGCGATGCCGTTGAGCACGGCGTTGACGTACTTGTGGCCGTCGGTGCCGCCGAAGTCCTTGGCCAGCTCGATGCACTCGTTCAGCACCACGCGCCAGGGCACGTCGGGGCATTTCAAAAATTCGTAGGCGCCGATCCACATGCAGCCGCGTTCGATGGGCGAGATCTGGCCCAGCTCGCGGTCGAGCAGGGGCACGATCAGCGCGTCCAGGTCGGCCGCCAGCTCGATGCAGCCGTGCAGCAGCGCGTCGTAGTGCACCGAATCGGCCTTGGCAAAGCCCTGCAGCTCGCGCGTGAAGGCGTCGATCACGGCTACGTCGCTGCCGCCCACCAGGTGCTGGTACAGGCCTTGCAGCGCGAATTCGCGCGCCCGAGAGCGCGGCGGCTTGGTGGACGACTTGCGCGTGCCGGGGGTGGCGTACCTGGGCGCCGGCGTCTTCTTGGCGGCGCTCATGCCAGGCGCTCTTTCAACAGTGCCATCTCGACGGCCACGCGCGCGGCGTCGCGGCCCTTCTCGACCTGGCGCACGATGGCCTGGGCCATGTTCTCGGTGGTGAGGATGGCATTGGCCACCGGCAGGCCGCTGTCCAGCGCCACGCGGGTCACGCCGGCGCCCGATTCGTTGGCCACCAGCTCGAAGTGGTAGGTCTCGCCGCGGATGATGCAGCCCAGCGCCACCAGCGCATCCACGTCGCCGCGCCGCGCCAGCATCTGCAGGGCGCTGGGCACTTCCAGCGCGCCGGGCACGCTGACGTGGGTGATGTTCTCCTCGCGCACGCCCAGCGCCACCAGCTCGGCCAGGCAGGCCGCGTGCAGGGCGTTGGTCACGCCCTCGTTGAAGCGCGCCTGCACGATGCCCACGCGCAGGCGGCTGCCGTCCAGCTTGGGGGTTTGTCCTTTGTCAGCGACCAGCATGAATGTGTCCTTCTTTATTGGAGTGGCCGCGCCGATCAAGTGGCGCAGCCCGAATTCGGGATCGCCGTGGCCCGGCTTGGCC
>JAEXBL010000051.1 GCA_023394015.1 Pseudomonadota bacterium
GCTCATGCCCACGCGGTCCAGGCACAGGCCGGCGTGGTCGGGGTCGAGGTGGTAGGCGCCGGAGCAAAAGGCGGTGACGATCAGGCCGCCAAAGAACAGCGCAGCCAGCGCGCGCTGCGCCCTGCCCAGCCGGGCGGCAGGCACGCGGCGCAGCCAGAACCAGCCCCACAGGCCCATGGCGGCGAACGGCAGATTGGTGAGCACGTCCATGGCATAAGGCAGTCCGGCCAGCGCGCGCTGATCAGCGAAGTCGTGGTAGCCGGCGGGCAGGCCAGCCGCCGGCAGCAGTGTCGCCAGCAAGGCCAGCACGGTCACGGCCAGGCCCAATCCCCATTCGGCCGGGCGCAGGGCTGTCAAGAACCCGAAGATCTGGCCCGGCGAGCGGGCGGTAGCGGTGTGCAAATGCATGGTGAGTCACCCTCCAGGGGCACAAGTGAATCGGTAGCACCACTGTGGGCCGCGCGAACCGCTTCGGAGCCGGATATTGCCACTTGGTGCGCCCCGATCCACCCACGGTATCGCCCATCGATGCTTTAATCGCCCCCATGAGCACCACCGCCGACCTCGTCACCGTCCTGAAGAAGGAACTGAAAGCCGCCCAGATGACCTACGCCGATCTGGCGCGCGAGTTGGGCATGGCGGAATCGAGCATCAAGCGCATGCTGGCCAAGGGTGACATGCCGCTGTCGCGCATCGACGCCATCTGCCGCGCGCTGAAGATCGACTTTGCCGAGATCGCCCAGCGCGTGGCCGACGAGCAGCCGCTGCTGAAGGAGCTGACACTGGAGCAGGAGCGCGCCGTCGTCGCCGACGAGAAGCTGCTGCTGGTGGCCACCAACGTCCTCTCGCAGTGGACGCTGGAGCAGATGACCGCCGCCTACCGCCTGACGGAGGCCGAGGTCATCAAGTACCTGGCGCAGCTCGACCGCATCGGCGTGATCGAACTGAAGCCGCTGAACCGCTACCGCCTGAAGGTGGCCAAGACCTTCCGCTGGCGCCCGCACGGGCCGGTGATGCAGTACGTGCGCGAGCACGTGGTGCTCGACTACTTCGGCGGCGGCTTCGACGGCCCGGCCGAGGGCCTGCTGCTGGTGCACGGCAGCATCAGCCGCGCCCTGGCGCCTTCATTTTTGGAACGCCTGCAGCGCGTGGCGCAGGACTTCGCGCAGCAGCACCAGATGGACCAGAAGCTGAAGGACACCGACCGCGAGGGCTATACCCTGCTGCTGGGCATGCGCAGTTGGGAGTTCGAGGCATTCACGCGGCTGCGGCGGTGATGCGAGTTATTTGGTAGCTTGCCACCGCCTTGCCCGTCAATCCGCGACAAACACCGTCAACACGCCGGTGTACCCATACAGGTGATGCTGCGCGATCTCGCCGCCGGCGAAGAAGCCGACCAGGGGCACGTCGCCCAGGGCGTGGCGGATGATCTGCAACTCGGCATTGGGGGCGCCGAAGTGCGCGCCGCCGCGGCCGGCGCAGCTCACATAGATGGCGCCGCGGATGCGGCTGGCGGCGTGGGGTGAAGCCTCGTCCTGGGGCGTGGCCAGCGCGGCGGCGGGGGCGCCCAGCACTTCCTCCGACTCCAGCTCCTCGCGGATTTCGGCGCAGATGCGCATCAGGTCGGCGCGCGCGGCCTGCGCGTCGCGCTGGCAGAAGGCGACGCGCTGGCCGGCTTGCGGGTGGTGGGCAATCGCCACGCCGCGCCGCTGGGGGTCGATGCCTATGATGTGGCGCACCAGCACGTCGGCGCCGAAGTGGCCGCTGCGCTGCACGCCGCGCTCGCCCGGGTCGGACAGGCCGACCAGGGTGCGGCGCAGCACGTCGACCGCGGCGCGCGGCAGCTCCCGGCCGAGGCCCAGGTCGGCCAGCAGCACGTCAAGCGCGGGCTGGCCATCGAGGGCGAGCAGCAGGTTGCCATCCACCTGATTGACCAGACGCTCGGCCGCCACCGGCTGGCAACCCTGGGTGACGCGCGAGATCAGCGCCACGCCCTCGCCAAAGGCCACGCCCGACAGCCCGCCGCTGAACACGCCGCCGGCCGCGCCCTGCCCCGGCGCGTTGCCGTGGCCGCTGGCGGCGAACTGCACCACCGGGCCGCGGCTGCCGGCCAGGCCGCCGAACAGGTAGCCGGTGCGGGTGCGCTCGGCCATCTCGGCGATCAACTCGGCCACGTCGGGCGTGGCGGCGTCGGCATGGATGAGGGCGGTGTGCGGCGCAAACGCGCCGCTTCCCGGCAGCGGGGCGACGCCGGAAAACACGCGGTACTGGTCCACCGGCAACTCGCACAGCATCACGCTCAGCGCCGGCTCGTCGATGTATTCGGCGCCCGAGGCGCACACGCCGATGCCGACGGTGCCGGCCCAGTCGGTCACTTCGGGCAGCTCGGCCTGCAGGTGGTCAAGGATGGCGCGCGCTTCCGCTGCGTAGTGGTCGGTGATGTAGAGCAGCCCCAGCGTGGGCGCGCTGGCGTGGTCGGGCAGCGCCATCTGGGCGCGCAGCTGCGCCAGCGCCAGCCCGCAGGCCATGCGCCACTGCGGGTGGGTGGCGTGGCCGGTGGGAAAAAGGGTCATCGCAGGGGTCCCGGGCAGGCCGGGCGCGGCGCCATCAGCGCCCGAGCTTGAAGGGCGGCGGCAGCGGCCAGCCGCCGTCGGCCGGTGCGGCGGCGGGCTTGACAGGCTGCTTCGCAGCGGCTTTCTTGGTGGCGGCCTTCTTGGCAGCTTTCTTGACCGGCGCCTTGCGCGCGGCCGAGGCAGCAGCCTTCTTGGTGGCCTTCTTGGCCGTGGCCTTCCTGGCGGCGGGCTTCCTGGGGGTGTCTTGGGCGCCCGTGGCGCTGGCGCCCTTGGCGTCGGGTCCGGCCATCGCGGTCATGGCGGCCATGGCCGCTGGCGCGGCGTCGCGCATGGCATTGGCGGCAATCTGCTGGAATTGCTGCGTCAGCGCGCCCCACCACTGCATCGGATCGGCCAGCCCGGCGGCGGCGGGCGCGGGGGCTGCCGCGGGCTGGCGCGGGCGGGCCGGTGCGGCGGTTTCAGGGGCTGGGGCAGCAGGCTCGGCTGCCACTTCGGGGGCCGATACTGGTT
>JAEXBL010000101.1 GCA_023394015.1 Pseudomonadota bacterium
CTACAGCATGGCGCGCTACATCGTCGGCGCCATGGCCATGGGCTTTGGCAGCATGCTGGCCGGCGGCTGCGCCGTGGGCGCGGGCATGACCGGCGGCGCCATCTTCGCCCTCACCGCCTGGCTGACGCTGCTGGGCAGGGGGGCCGGCGCCGGCCTGATGGACCGCGTGCTGGCCGAGCCGGTGCTGACGGCTCGCCCGCCCACGCAGGAGGCGCCGGTGGTGGTGCCCGTCGCACCTTGACGGCTTCAGCCGTCCATGGCATTCGCGTGCCACCCGCAGCGCATGAGGCACATGACAAATGACCGCGCTCTGCCGAGCGCATGACCAATGACAAGGCGTATCGGCCCACACGGCACCTTGGTCATTTGTCATGGCGCGAAAGCGCCGGTCATCGAGCGAAGCGAAGTCATGCTTCACTCCGTCAACGCCTACTTGCCGCTCAGGTATTCCGACACCGCCGCCATTTCCAGCGCCGTCATCTTCTCGACCACGGTGTGCATCACGGCGTTGTCGTTGTTGCGCTCGCGCTTGTTGAACTGCTTGAGCTGGTTGTCCAGGTAGGCCGCGTGCTGGCCGGCCAGGCGCGGCAGGGCCTGGCTGCCGGCGCCTTCGGGGCCGTGGCAGCTGGCGCAGGACGGCACGCCGCTGAACTTGTTGCCCTGGTGGTAGATGTACTGGCCCACGGCGGCGAGCGGCCCGTCCTTGGCGGCCTCCTTGTGCGGCGGGCGGCTGGCGTAGAACTGGCCGAGCGAGAGCATGTCCTCGGGCGACAGCTCGGTTACCATGTTGGCCATGGCGCTGCTCTTGCGCTTGCCGCTCTTGAAGTTCTCCAACTGCTTGGCGATGTACTCGGCGTTCTGGCCGGCCAGGCGCGGGAACACCTCGCTGGCCGATTCGCCGTCGGCGCCGTGGCACAGGAAGCAGGAGCCGCCGATGATCTTTCGGGCCCGCTCCTCGTCGGCGTGGGCGGGCGCGGCCGCCGCCACCATGCTTGCCGCCGCCAGGAGCAGGACGCGACCGAAACGCTGTGTGCGCATGACACCAGACTCCGATAAAAAGCTGTTCATCAAAAAGGGGCGCCAAGCGCCCCGGTGAGTGGCCGGCAGCCCCGGTCAGGCCAGGGTGTCGGCCCAGATGTTGCGCGCCCAGGCCATGGCGTACTTGCCTTCCAGCTCGCTGGCGGCCATCGACACGCCGCCCGAGCCCGGCACCGCCAGCATGGTTTTCTTTTCGGCGTCGTAGCGGTGCACGCTGGCCACGTGCACCACGTCGGTGTCGCTGACGAAGCTGTAGCAGGTGTTGTTGTAGATCGGCAGCGCGTTCGGCGCGCGGCCCGACAGCAGGGCCACGATGGCGGCGGCCACCACCTTGCCGTGCTGGTTGGCCATGTGGCCCGACTTGGGCATGCCGGGGGCGACCTGCAGCGCGTCGCCCAGGATGTGGACGTTTTGGGCGGCCTTGGATTCCATGGTCAGCCAGTCCACCTCGCACCAGCGCCTGTTGGCGGTGGTCAGGCCGGCGTGGTGGGCGATGTCGCCGGCGCGCTGCGGGGGCACCACGTTCAGCACCTGGGCCTTGATGTCGTCGTTGAACTCGAACTTGAGCGTGCCGGTGGCGGCATCGACGTCGGTCAGGTTGTGCTTGGGCCGGTAGTCGATGATGCCCTTGTAGCGGTCGGCCCAGGCCTTCTTGAACAGCGCGCCCTTGGAGGTCACGTCGTCGTTGGCGTCAAGCACCAGCACCTTGGACTTGGGCTTGGTCTTGCTGAAGTAATGCGCCACCTGGCAGACCCGCTCGTAGGGGCCGGGCGGGCAGCGGTAGGGCGCCAGCGGGATGGCCAGCGCATACACGCCGCCGTCGGGCATGGCCTCGAGCTGCTTGCGCAGCGCCGCGGTCTGCGGGCCGGCCTTCCAGGCGTGCAGCACCTTGTCCTGCGCGCCGGGCTTTTTCAGGCCGGGCAGCGCGTCCCACATGAACTCGATGCCGGGCGAGAGCACCAGGCGGTCGTAGCTGAGGGTGTCGCCGCCGGCCAGGCGCACCTGGCGCTTGTCGACGTCGATGGCGGTGGCGCGGTCCTTGACGATCTTCACGCCATGGCGCTTGGCCAGGTTGTCGTAGGGCGTGGTGATGTCGGCCATCTGCTTGCTGCCGCCCAGCACCAGGTTGGAGATCGGGCACGAGACGAAGGCATCGCCCGGCTCGACCAGCGTGACGGCGACGCGGCCGTTGGACCACATGCGGATGTACTTGGCGGCAGTAGCGCCGCCGTAGCCGCCGCCGACCACCACCACGTGGCCGCCGGCGCCACCACCGCCGGTAGCGGCGCAGCCGGCCGCCAGGCCGAGCACGGATGCGGCCGAGCCGGCCTGGATGAATTGACGACGATCCATGACAGGCCTCCTCATTTCTTCTGCGCCGCGAACCACGCGGAGATGGCGGCCAGCTGCTCGTCGGTGTAGCCCTTGGCCAGCTGGTGCATCAGGGTGGCGGGCTTGGCCCCGCTCTTGAAGTCCATCAGCTTCTTCAGCATCTCGTCCTTGTTGGCGCCGGCCAGCGGCTCGTTGCCCTGCTCCGCATGGCCGTTGGTGCCGTGGCAGGCGGCGCAGGCGGCAGCCCAGCTGCGCACCTGCAAGGGATCGACCTGGGCCTGGGCAACGCCGGCCGACAGGCACAGCGCGGCGGCGGCAAGCCCCGACAACACGGCAGGTTTCATGGGTGCACTCCTCGTGGGCATGGGGTGGGTGGATACGGGCGGCGTCAAGAATTCACCGCTGCTTATATGTGCTTGTGCTGGTCGATGATAGGACGCCGCCCCACGGCACCACCTCGGGAATTACCCCAGCGCAGCGGGCGCGGCCGGCGTCAGTGCGACGCCTCGCCGGTCTCGATGGCGATCTGCGTGCACACCGCGCGGCACAGGGTGACCACGCGCTCGTTGATGATGCGGTAGTAGATCTGCACGCCCTCGCGGCGGCGCCCCAGCACGCCGGCCTTGTAC
This sequence comes from Pseudomonadota bacterium, assembly GCA_023394015.1. Classification (GTDB taxonomy): domain Bacteria; phylum Pseudomonadota; class Gammaproteobacteria; order Burkholderiales; family Burkholderiaceae_C; genus Ottowia. The sequence continues at coordinate 3,000 of JAEXBL010000101.1, forward strand.
AAGGTGTTCAGGTGCTGGCTCATGTTGGGCTGGGTGGTGGCGATCTCGGCCAGCAGCTCGCCCACGTTCTTCTCGCCGTTGCACAGCGCGCTGATGATCTTCAGCCGCATCGGCGCCGACATGAGGCGGAACACCTCGGCGGCCAGCTCGAAGACTTCGTCGGATTCGAGTGCATCGTCGGTCATCGGGGGCACAGCTTGTTTCAGCATGGGAGGCGGTTTGGACTGCCGGGGACTATAGCAACTCGGCATCCACCGTCCGCTGCTCGGAGCGCAGGGTGCGGCTGAGCAGCATCACCGGCACCAGGCCCACCAGCACCAGCGCCAGCGAGGGCAGCGCGGCCTCGCCCAGGCGCTCGTCGCGTGCCAGCTGATTGGCCACCACGGCCAGCGTATCGGTGTTGAACGGCCGCAGCACGATGGTGGCGGGCAGCTCCTTCATCACGTCGACGAACACCAGCAGCGCCGCCGCGAAGCCGGCGCGGCGCAGCAGCGGCCAGTGCACGCGCGCGGCCAGCTCGGCGCCGCTGGCGCCCAGCATGCGGGCCGATTCGTCCAGGCTGCGCGGCACCCTGGAGTAGCCGCTTTGCATGGATTGCAACGCCACCGAGACAAAGCGCACCAGGTACGCCCACACCAGCCCCCACACGGTGACGGTGAGCAGCGCGCCGACGCCGCTTTGCGGCCAGCGCGCCTGCAGCCAGCCCACCGGCAGCAGCAGGCCGACCACGATCACCGCGCCCGGCACGGCGTAGCCGAGTGAGATGACCTGCACCGCCCAGCGCCGCAGCAGCGTGGGCGCGCGGCGCAGGCTGTAGGCCAGGAACCAGGCCGCCAGCACCGCCAGCACCGCCGTCATGCCCCCTAAGCGCACGCTGTTCCAAGTCCAGAGCAGGAAGCGGTCCCAGGGCAGCACCGACCAGTCGGCCGACAGCGGCCGCAGCATGAAGCCCACGGGCAGCACGAAGCCCATCAGCACCGGCAGCAGGCACAGCACCCAGGCGACGAGGCCGCGCACGCCGTGCAGCGCGATCGGCCGCGCCTCGCTGCTGCTGGCGCGCGCCGTGGCGCTGCCGGCAAAGCGCAGGCGCCGCTGGGCGCGCTGCTCCAGCCACAGCAGCAACATCACCAGCACCAGCAGCACGGTGGCCAGTTGCGCGGCGGCAATGCGGTTGTCCATCGACAGCCAGGCCTTGTAGATGCCGGCGGTGAAGGTCTGGATGCCGAAGTACACCGACACGCCGTAGTCGGCCAGCACCTCCATCAGCGCCAGCGCCGTGCCCGCCGCCACCGCCGGGCGCGCCATGGGCAGGGCCACCTCGCGCAGGCGGCGGCGCAGCGGCGCGCCCAGCAGGCGCGCGGCCTCCATCAACTGCGGCGCGCGCTCGGCCAGCGCGGTGCGCGCCAGCAGGTACACATACGGATAGAGCGAGAACGAGAACACCCAGGCCGCGCCCCACACGCTGCGCACCTCGGGCAGCAAGCGCCCTTCCAGGCCGAAGGTGGCGCGCAGCCAGGTCTGCAAGGGGCCGGAGAACTGCAGGAAGTCGGTGTACGCATACGCCGTGACGTAGGCCGGCATGGCCAGCGGCAACAGCAGCAGCCATTCGAAGGCGCGCCGGCCGCGAAAGTCGAACACCGTCACCAGCACCGCCGCCGGCACGCCCATGGCCACCACGCCGATGCCCACCATGACGATGAGCTGCAGCGTCACCCACAGGTACTCGGGCAGCACGGTGGCCGCCATCTCGCGCAGGATGTCGGCCGTCAGCGCATCCCACTGCGTCCACGAACCGACCACGGCCAGCACCGGCAGGGCCAGCACCAAGGCCACCAGCAAAAGTATCAGCGTGGGGAGAGCGCGCAAGACGAAGGTTCGCTATGGATTTGAAAGCTGCTTGCGCAGAACAAGCCGCGCCATCCGCCATTTTCCTCTTGAAATCTGACCTTGACGCGGCAAATGAGAATTGTACGCATCTAGAATCCGTCCCATGTTCCTCAAGATCGATCAGGTGGCCGTGCGCTACCCCGGCCAGGACCGCCCCGCGGTGCTGGACGCCAGCCTGGGCCTGCGGGCCGGCGACATCGGCGTGCTGATCGGCCCCTCGGGCTGCGGCAAGACCACGCTGCTGCGCGCCGTGGCCGGGCTGGAGCGCGTCAGCGGCGGCGAAATCCGCCTGGGCGACGAGCTGGTCAGCAGCGCCCACCGGCACGTGCCGCCCGAGGCGCGGCGCATCGGCATGGTGTTCCAGGACTACGCGCTGTTCCCGCACCTGGACGTGGGCCGCAACGTGGCCTTCGGCCTCAAACACCTGGGCGCCGCCGAGCGCGAGCGGCGCGTGGCCGAGGTGCTGGCCCTGGTCGACCTGGCGGGCAGCCAGCGGCGCTACCCGCACGAGCTGTCGGGCGGCCAGCAGCAGCGCGTGGCGCTGGCGCGCGCCATGGCGCCCAGTCCGCGCCTGCTGCTGCTGGACGAGCCGTTTTCCAACCTCGACGTCGATCTGCGCGAGCGCCTGGCGCACGAGTTGCGCGGCATCCTGAAAAGCGCCGGCGCCACCGCCCTGTTCGTCACCCACGACCAACTGGAGGCGTTCGCCATCGGCGACCAGATCGGCGTCATGCACGACGGCCACCTGCACCAGTGGGACGATGCCTACACGCTGTACCACCGCCCGGCCACGCGCTTCGTGGCCGACTTCATCGGCCACGGCGTGTTCGTGCCGGCGCGCATCGTCGCCACCGAGCACGGCGCCCAGGTCGACACGCCGCTGGGCCCGCTGAAGAACCTGACCGACTGCCCGCTGCCCGGCGCCTACCCGCGCAACGAATGCGATATGCTGCTGCGCGCCGACGACATCGTGCACGACGACGACGCCCCGGTGAAGGCGCAGATCGTGCGCAAGGCCTTCCGCGGCTCGGAGTTTCTCTACACCCTGCGCCTGGCCAGCGGCGAGATCGTGATGGCCCACGTGCCCAGCCACCACAACCACAAGGTCGGCGAGCACATCGGCATCCGCCCCGCCGTGGACCATGTGGTGACGTTTGCGGCCCAGGCGCATTGAGCGCCGGTGCCTTCCAGGCTGGCCGGGCGGCGGCGCGCCGGATGCTCAGCCACCCTCGCCGTTCACCGACCGCAGCGCGCCCACCGACTGGCGCAGCTCCTCGGCCCATTGGCGGCGCTCGCGCCCCTCGGGCGATTGCGGCTGGCCGTAGCTGACCACCGCCCGCAGGCCGGGCGTGGTCAGCGTGCGCCACACCGACTCCAGCAGCGTCTGCTCGCCGATGTACATGGGCGCGGTGCTGATGCGGCCGCTGCGGCTGTCGATGAACTCCAGCGCCACCGGCAGCGCTGGCGCCGGCGCCGACAGCGCCGCCTGGATCAGGTTGGCGTGAAACGGCAGCAGGGTGATGCCGTTGCTGGTGGTGCCCTCGGGAAACACCGCCAGCACCTCGCCACGCAGCAGCGCATCCCGCATGTGGTGCACCACGCGCAGCGCGTCGCGGCGCGAATCGCGGGCGATGTACAGGGTGCCGGCGCCGGTGGCCATGCGGCCGATCACCGGCCAGGCCTTCACGTCGGCCTTGGAGACGAAGCGGCAGTAGCCCGCCGCGTGCAGCACCAGGATGTCGAGCCAGGAAATGTGGTTGGCCACCATCAGCAACGGGCCCTGCGGCGGCGGCGTGCCGCGCACCTCCAGGTCGATGCGCCACACGCGCAGAAAGCCGCGCGCCCAGCGCTGCACTTCCGCCTCGCGCTCGGCCTGCGACAGCCTGGGGAAACGCGTGCGAATGGTCCACCAGCCGCCCGCGATGTGCGCACCGCCGCGCAGCAGCAGCCAGAACGCCGTCAGCGATTTCATGCCTGGGGTCGGGTGCGCGTCAGGCCGAGTGGGCCAGGTGCCCACCCACCAGCGTGCTGCGCACGCGGCCCGTCAGCTCCAACCCGGCGAACGGCGTGTGCTTGCCCTGGCTGCGCAATTGTTCGGGCGTGACTTGCCAGCGCGCGTCAGGGTCGAACACGCACAGATCGGCCAGCCCGCCTTCGACCAGGCGGCCGCAGCTCGCCTGCAGCGTGCCCAGCGCGCCGCCCAGCACCTCGGCCGGGGTCTGCGTGACGGCGGCCAGCGCGCGCATGAGGCCAGGGCCATCCGGCGCCTGGCCCCACTTCAGCGCCAGCGGCAACAGCAGTTCCAGCCCGGTGGCGCCGGGCTCGGCCTCGGCAAAAGGCAACTGCTTGGCGTCGGCGGCCACCGGCGTGTGGTCGGACACCAGCGCGTCGATGGTGCCGTCGGCCAGCGCGGCGCGCAGCGCGGCGCGGTCGCGCTGCTGGCGCAGCGGCGGGTTCAGGCGCGCATTGCTGTCGTAGTAGCCGATGTCGTGGTCGATCAGGTGCAGCGAGTGGATGCTGACGTCGGCCGTCACGTTGAGCCCGTCGGCCTTGGCCTGGCGCAGCAGCGCCACGCCGGCGGCGCTGGACAGCCGGCACAGGTGCAGGCGCGGGCCGGCGCCCGATCCCCCGCGCATGGGGCGCAGCAGCTCGAACAGGGTGTGCAGCGCAATCGTCTCGGCGGCGGCGGGCACGCCGGCCAGGCCCATGCGCATGGCCAGCGGGCCGCTGGCGGCCACGCCGCCGCCCAGCCACGGATCGAGCGGGCGCAGCCACACCGCGTAGCCGAAGCTGCCGGCGTACAGCAGCGCGCGCTGCAGCACCTGGGTGTTGACGATGGGCGCGTCGGCCTGGCCGAAGGCCACGCAGCCGGCATCGACGAGCTGGCCCATCTCGGTCAGCACCTCGCCCTTCAGCCCGCGCGTGAGCGCGCCCTGCGGGAACACGCGCGCCTGGTGCTGGCGCTCGGCGCGGGTCTTGAGCATTTCGACCAGGCCCGGCTCGTCGAGCACCGGGTCGGTGTCGGGTGGGCAGACCAGGCTGGTCACGCCGCCGGCCACCGCCGCCGCCATTTCGCTTTCGAGCATGCGGGCGTATTCCAGCCCCGGCTCGCGCAGGCGCGCGCACAGATCGACCAGGCCGGGCAGCACCCAGCAGCCGCTGGCGTCGATCTGGCGGCTGGGGTTGAAGTCGGCCGGCGCCTGCCCGATGCCGACGATGCGACCGGCGGCAATCGCCACGTCGGCCACTTCGTCGCGGCCCGAGGTGGGGTCGATCACGCGGCCATGTTGGATCAGGATTTTCATGGTTTGTGCATTAAATCAGCTCCAACCCTTGTGACACAAGCGAAAGTAGCTATCTTTTTAAAAGCAATCTAGACACGGAAGAAACCATTCCTGGCTGCTCTTTTGCGTCCTTCGCAAATCTTTGCGCCCTCTGCGTCCGGCTGTTCATGCCTCGTTGCCCGCGACGATGCTCAGCACCGCCATGCGCACCGCGATGCCGAAGGTGACCTGCGGCAGGATCACGCTCTGCCTGCCATCGACCACCTGCGAGTCGATCTCGACGCCGCGGTTGATGGGGCCGGGGTGCATGACGATGGCGTCGGGCTTGGCCCAGCGCAGCTTCTCGGGCGTGAGGCCGAAGCTCTTGAAGAACTCGTGGCTGGACGGCAGCAGCGCGCCGCTCATGCGCTCGTTCTGCAGGCGCAGCATGATGACCACGTCGGCGCCCTGGATGCCCTCCTCCAGCGTGTGGCACACGCGCACGCCCATCGGCCCCAGGTCGCCCGGCACCAGCGTGCGCGGGCCGACCACGCGCACCTCGGCGGCGCCCAGCGTGGTCAGCGCATGGATGTCGGAGCGCGCCACGCGCGAATGCAGCACGTCGCCGACGATGGCCACCACCAAGTTGGAAAAATCCTTCTTGTAGTGGCGGATGGTGTACATGTCGAGCAGCCCCTGGGTGGGGTGCGCGTGCCGGCCGTCGCCGGCGTTCACCACGTGCACGTGCGGCGCCACGTGCTGCGACAGCAGGTAAGGCGCGCCGCTTTCGCTGTGCCGCACGACGAAGATGTCGGCCGCCATGGCGCTGAGGTTGGCCACGGTGTCGAGCAGCGATTCGCCCTTGGCGGTGGACGAGCGCGCGATGTCGAGCGTGTACACGTCGGCCGACAGGCGCGTGGCGGCGATGTCGAAGGTGGTGCGGGTGCGCGTGGAGTTCTCGAAGAACAGGTTGAACACGCTCTTGCCGCGCAGCAGCGGCACCTTCTTCACCTCGCGCTCACTCACGCCGACGAACTGCGTGGCGGTGTCGAGGATGTGGGTGAGGATGTCGCGCGGCAGCCCCTCGGTGCTGAGCAGGTGGATCAGCTCGCCGTGCTTGTTGAGTTGCGGGTTGTGTCGGGCCAGCACGGTGCTCATCCCTTGCTCGTGATGCTGAAGCTGAAGCCGCCCGCCTCGTCGCGCGCCAGGTGCAGCGACTGCGCCGCCGGCAGCGCCACGCGGGCGGCGGCGAACTCGGCCGCCATCGGCAGCTGGCGCCCACCGCGATCGACCAACACCGCCAGCCGCACGCGCGCCGGGCGACCGTAGTCGAACAGCTCGTTGACCACGGCGCGGATGGTGCGGCCGGTGTAGAGCACGTCGTCCAGCAGCAGGATGTCGGAGCCGTCCACCTCGAACGGCAGCGTGGTCTGGCCGCTGGCGGCCAGGCCGCGCTTGGCGTAGTCGTCGCGGTGCATGGCTGAGGAGATGGCGCCGGCTTCGCCGGCCAGCCCCAGGTCGCGCTGCATGCGCTCGGCCAGCCACTGCCCGCCGGTGACGATGCCGACCAGCCGCGTATCGGCCTGCAGCAGCGGCCGTACGCCGCGCAGCAGCTCGGCGTACAGCGCCTCGGCGTCCAAGGCCAGTGAACTCATGCAATGCTCCTCAAAAACTGCTCCAGGATGATGGCGGCAGCCTCACCATCGGCGTCGCGCGCGCCCGCGGCGTGTGCCTCGGTGGTGCTGTAGCGCTCGTCCACCTCGTACACCGGCAGGCCGAAGCGCGCGCGCAACTGGCGCGCGAACTTGCGCGCCCGCGCCGTGTTCTCGTGCGCCGCGCCATCGGGGTGAAACGGCACGCCGACCACCAGCGCATCGGGCTGCCATTCGGCGAGCCGCTGCTGGATCGGCGCCCAGCGCGCCGCACCCTCGGCGCGGATGGTGGGCTGCGGCGTGGCGCTGCGCGTGAGCCGGTTGCCCACCGCCACGCCGGTGCGCCTGAGGCCGAAGTCGAAGGCCAGAAAGCTGGCCTGCGCGACAGGGACATCATCCACCGGGTCGAGCGACATCTAGGCGTGGCCGATGTCGGGGGACAGCATCCAGGCTTCCAGGCCCAGCAGGCCCAGCGCCCGGTCGTAGCGCTGCTCCACCGGCGCGTCGAAGATCAGGTCGGCGTCGGCATCGACGGTGAGCCAGCTGTTGCGCGCGATCTCGGATTCGAGCTGGCCCTCGCCCCAGGACGAGTAGCCCAGCGTGATGAGCACGCGGCGCGGGCCGCCGCCGGAGGACATGGCCTCCAGCACGTCCTTGGAGGTGGTCATCTCCAGCCCGCCGGGCACGGCCAGCGTGGAGGCGTAGACCGACTGGTCGGGCGGCAGGCCCTCGGCCACCACCGGGTCGTGCAGCACGAAGCCGCGCTCGGTCTGCAGCGGGCCGCCGTGGAACACCGGCTGGCCGCTCAGCTCGGCGCGCGCCAGCGGCAGCTCGACACGCTCGAACAGGTCGGCCAGGTTGATGTCGCCAGGCTTGTTGATGATCAGCCCCAGGGCGCCGTGCTCGCTGTGCTCGCAGACGTAGATCACGCTGCGCGTGAACGCCCCATCCTCCAGGCCGGGCATGGCAATGAGGAAGTGGTTGGTCAGGTTGATCGGCTGCGCGTCATCGGCCATGCCAATGATTCTAGTGCCCTGGCGGGCCGGTGAAAGCCCTCGCGCCCCTATCAAAAAAGGAGCTGCCGACGGCAGCCATCCATGGGCTTCAGGTGAAAACGCCCTGAAACCCGATGAAGGCCAGCGCCTGCAGCCCCTTTTCGGGTCTTCAAGCCGGCGCCACGGCGGCGGCGCGGACGTAGTCCTTGATCAGGCCCAGCAGCTCGTCCTCGGAATAGGGCTTGCCCAGGTAGTGGTTGACGCCCAGCTCGCGCGCATGCTCGCGGTGCTTTTCGGCGATGCGCGAGGTGATCATGATCACCGGCAGGTCGCGCAGCTCCTCGTCGGCGCGGATGTTGCGCACGAAGTCGAAGCCGTCCATGCGCGGCATCTCGATGTCGGACAGCACCACCGCCGGGCGCTCGCCCTGCAGCTTCTCCAGGCCCTGCAGGCCGTCGGCTGCCAGCGCCACGCGGTAGCCTTCGCGCTGCAGCAGACGCTGCGTGACGCGGCGCACGGTGATCGAGTCGTCCACCACCAGCACCAGCGGGATGTCGGAGTGGATCGGATCGGCCAGCGGCGCCAGCGGCAGGCCGGCGGCCAGCGCGGCGTCCTGCACCGCGCCTTCGGGCAGCAGGGCGATCTCGCTCAGCGCACGCGCCTGCTCGCCATACACCGCGGCCAGCGCCACCGGGTTGTAGATCAGCGCCACCGCGCCCGAGGCCAGGGCGGTGATCGCCACCAGGCCCGGCAGGCGCGACAGCTGTGGGCCCAGGGCCTTGACCACCACTTCCTGGTTGCCCAGCACTTCGTCCACGTGCAGCGCCACCAGCTGCTCGGCCGAGCGGAACACCACCACCGGCGTGCTGCGCCCCACCGGCTCGGTGCTGCGCGCCGAGCTTTGCAGCAGTGCGCCGGCCCAGAAGAAAGGCAGGTCCTGATCGCCGTAGCGGTAGCTGCCGCTGCGGTAGGCCTGCTCCAGGTCCTGGGCGCTGGCGCGCTGCACGATCTCGACCAGGTTGGACGGCACACCGACCGACAGCTGGCCCGCGCGCAGCATCACCACGTGCGTCACCGCGGTGGTCAACGGCAGCACCAGGCGGAAGCTGGAGCCCTGGCCCTCGCGGGTGTGGGTCTCGATGCGGCCGCCCAGCGCCTGCACTTCGGTGCGCACCACGTCCATGCCGACGCCGCGGCCGGCCAGCTCGCTGACCTCGGTGGTGGTGGTGAAGCCGTGCGCGAACACCAGGTTGGCGATCTCGGCGTCGCTGAGCTGCTGCTCGGGCGTGACCAGGCCCTGCTGCTGGGCACGCTCGCGGATGCGGGGCAGGTTCAGGCCCGCGCCGTCGTCGCGGAATTCCACCGACACGTCGTTGCCGGCCTGCTGCACCTCGATGCTGACCAGGCCCACGGGGTCCTTGCCGCGCGCCTCGCGCGCGGCCTGCGACTCGATGCCGTGCACCACGCAGTTGCGCAGCAGGTGCTCGAAGGCCGGCGTCATGCGGTCGAGGATGCCGCGGTCCATCTCGATGGCACCACCGGTGATGTCCAGCCGCACCTGCTTGCCGGTCTCCTTGGAGGCCTGGCGCACCACGCGGTACAGGCGCTCGGCGATGCCGTCGAACTCCATCATGCGGGTGCGCAGCAGATCGCGCTGCAGCGCCCGCGACTGGCGCGCCTGCGCGGCCAGGTCGTCCTCGCTGGCCTCCACCGCGCGCTGCAGGCTGCGCTGCACCGTGGCCACGTCGTTCACCGACTCGGCCATGATGCGGGTCAACTCCTGCATGCGGGTGAAGCGGTCGAACTCCAGCGGGTCGAAGTTCTGCTCGCCGTCCTTGGTCTGCGCCAGGCGCGACTGCATCTGGGTCTCGGCCTGCAGCTCCACGTCGCGCAGCTGCTGGCGCAGGCGCTCCAGGTTGCCGGTCAGGTCGGTGAGCGAGGCGCGCAGCTGGCCGACCTCGGTCTCCAGGCGCGCGCGCGAGGTG
>JAEXBL010000103.1 GCA_023394015.1 Pseudomonadota bacterium
ACCTTGAACAGCGCCTCGGGCGGCAGCTTGAACTGGCGCAGCAGAAAGTCGGCCAGCTCGTCGGAGCAGGCCGACGACACCTCCAGCCGCATGGCCTGGCCGTAGTGGCGCTGGTGCAGCTCCTGGCGCAGCGCGGTGCGCAGGTTCTTCACCTCCTGCTCGTCCACCGACAGGTCGGAATCGCGGGTGACGCGAAAGTGCGAAAAGTCGCCCACCTCGCGCCCCGGAAACAGATCCGCCAGGTGCGCGCGGATGACGCTGGAGAGCATCACGAACAGGGTCTCGCCGTCGCCACACACCCGCTCGGGCAGGCGCAGCACGCGCGGCAGCACGCGCGGCACCTTGACGATGGCGATGTCGTTGTGGCGGCCGAAGGCGTCCTTGCCCTTGAGCTGCACGATGAAGTTGAGCGACTTGTTGGCCACCTGCGGGAACGGGTGCGCCGGATCCAGCGCCACCGGCACCAAGAGCGGCTTGACCTCGCGCAGGAAGTGGTTGCGCACCCACTGGCGCTGCGCCGGGTTGCGGTCCAGGTGCGACAGGATGCGCATGCGCTCGGCCGCCATGGCCGGCAGCAGCACCTGGTTGAAGATGCCGTACTGCCGGTCCACCAGCTCGTGCGCGGCCGCCATCAGCCGGCGCATGCCGCCCTGGGTGTCGGTGCCGGCGCGCCAGGCCGTCAGGTGCGGCTCGGCGCGCACCTCGAAGAATTCGTCCAGGTTGGACGAGACGATGCACAGGTAGCGCAGGCGCTCCAGCAGTGGCACGTCGGGTCGCTCGGCCCAGTGCAGCACGCGCTGGTTGAAGCCCAGGATGCTGGCATCGCGGTCGAGCAGCGGATAGCGTTGCAGCAGGGTGGCGGCGTCAGTGGCGGCAGGCATGGCGACACTTCAAAAACAAGAGCATCGCCGCAGGATACCTCAGGCGGCCAGCACCGGCGCGCGTGCCGCCTGCGCCGGCACCAGGTGGGCGCGGAACAGCCGCGCCGCCTCGTCCCAGCCAAAGCGCGCCGCGTGCGCGCGGGCCTGGGCGCGCGGAATGCGCAGCGCCTGCTGCACAGCGTGGCGCAGGTCGGTGTGCATCGCGCCGCCCACGGCGCTTTCGACCTGATCGGCCGCGGCGGCCAGCACCTCCGTCGGACCGTCCACCGGGTAAGCGGCCACGGGCGTGCCGGTGGCCATGGCCTCCAGCATCACCAGGCCGAAGGTGTCGGCCCGGCTGGGAAACACGAACACGTCGGCCGCCGCGTACACGCGCGCCAGCTCGTCGCGCGGCAGCACGCCCAACCAGCGCACCTGCGGGTAGCGCGCGCGCAGCTTCTGCTCCACCGGGCCGACGCCGCACACCACCTGGGTGCCGGGCAGATCCAGCTCCAGAAAGGCTTGGATGTTCTTCTCGTACGACACGCGGCCGACGAACAGGTGCAGCGGCCGCGCGATGCGCCCGAGCGGCGGGTAGTCGACGGCCTTGGGCGCGAAGGCGAACAGGCGCGTGTCCACGCCGTGCGTCCATTCGCGCAGGTTCCGAAAGCCGCGCCGCGCCAGCCCCGCCGCCACGCTGCGCGTGGGCACCATCACGCCCGAGGAGGGCCGGTGAAAGTGGCGGAACAGCGCGTAGCCCCAGGGCAACGGCAGCCGGATGGCAGCGTGCAGGATCTCCGGGAACTTGGTGTGGAAGGCGGTGGTGAAGGCCCAGCCGCGCCGCAGGCAGTGCCGGCGCGCGGCCCAGCCCAACGGCCCCTCGGTGGCGATGTGCACGGCGTCGGGCTGGGCGCGGTCCAACAGGCCGCGCAGCCGCGCGCCGGGGCGCACCGCCAGGTCGATGCCGGGGTAGCCGGGGCACGGCCGGGTGCGGAACTGGCCGGGCTCGACGACGACCACCTCGTCACCGCCCGCGCGCAGCGCCTGCACCAGCTCGACCAGCGTGGTCACCACGCCATTGACCTGCGGCTGCCAGGCGTCGGTGACGAGGGCAATTTTCATGAGTCGCTTCAAAATTAGGAGCTTCTGGCGGCGGGTATATAAGCGCTGAAGCCCGATTCATCTTGCAACCAAACAGCCGGGCGCGAAGAGCGCGAAGGTTTCGCGAAGGACGCAAAACAAGTCAAAACCAACTTCTGTCCATGTCTTTTTTTCGCGTTCTTCGCGTACCTTTTGCGTTCTTCGCGTCCGGCTGTTCGGCTGTTCACACCGTCTCCACCGCCCGTGCCTCGCGCGCAGCGGCCACGCCGTTGCCAGCCTGCCAGAAGATCAGCTCCAGCCGGCCGTCGTGATGCTCCACCAGCGCGCTGCGGCTTTCCACCCAGTCGCCGTCGTTGGCGTAGAGCACGCCGTCGATGTCGCGGATCTCGGCGTGGTGGATGTGGCCGCACACGACGCCGTCGTAGCCGCGGCGGCGCGCCTCGCTGGCCACGGCCACCTCGAAGTCGCTGACGTAGCTCACCGCCTGCTTGACCTTGTGCTTGAGGTAGGCCGACAGCGACCAGTACGGCAGCCCCAGCCGCGCACGCAGGCTGTTGAAGTGGCGGTTGAGCTTGAGCACCGCCTCGTAGGCGTGGTCGCCCACGTAGGCCAGCCACTTGGCGTGCTGGATCACGCCGTCGAAGTAGTCGCCGTGGGTGATCCACAGCCGGCAGCCCTCGGCGGTGACGTGCACGGTCTCCTCCACCACGTCGATGCCGCCGAAGTTGTGGTTCAGAAAGCCGCGCGCGAACTCGTCGTGGTTGCCCGGCACGTAGACCACGTGGCAGCCCTTGCGCGCGCGGCGCAGCAGCTTTTGCACCACGTCGTTGTGCGACTGCGGCCAGAACCAGCGCCGGCGCAGCTGCCAACCGTCGATGATGTCGCCGATGAGGTAGAGCGACTCGCTGTCGTGCGCTTTCAGAAACTCCAGCAGCGGCCCGGCCTGGCAGCCCGGGGTGCCCAGGTGGATGTCGGAGATGAAGATGGCGCGGTAGCGCGGCCGGCCCGGCGCCAGGCCGGGCTCGTCGGTGTCTGTGTCGGCAGCTTGCGGCGGCAGCGGCCGAGGACGCTCGGGGCCACCGAAAACCGCCCCGGCATCGCGGAACACGGGCGTGCCAATGGCCGAGGAGCCGGCCAGGCCAGCGGCCGCCGCGGCCGGACCAGCGCCGGCCGCCCGCGGCGAGCCCCCAACCCCAAGACAGGG
>JAEXBL010000106.1 GCA_023394015.1 Pseudomonadota bacterium
GGCTGAGCGCCAGCGGGGTCTGAAAGCCGGTGTCGGCGGCCAGGCGGTGGAGTTCGTCGCCACCGCGCCCGCCGCACGCCAGCAGCCCGCTGGCCAGCGCCAGCGCTGTCAGACTGGCGCGCAGCGCGGTGGGAGGGCGGAAGGTGCTCATGCTCGGGTTGGCTTGCGGCGGATGGTTGTTGAATGGGACTGCGTAAACTCGTGCCGGTCAGGTGGTGCCCGCCGGCGAGTGCTGTGGGGCAAATTTAGGCGGCCTGCGGTGGCCGCCGTGTCCGCGCAAGAGCCCCGTGCCTGTAGGAAAAGCCTTGTAGAAACGCCAGCACGGGCCGCGCCCGTTGGCAAGCCTTCGGCAGAGAGGGCCCACACGGCGGTGGGAATTGATATATACTTGAGCAAATCACTCGGAATTGAGTTGCGCCGATCGCCCAACGACGTTTAGCAGCCGGGCCGAGCCAACCTAATCCGCGCGCCGCTGGCCTTTTGGCCGCGGCCCGAGCCGACAAACCCACCTGTCAAGGAGCTGTTCATGCGCCTCACCACCAAGGGACGATTTGCCGTCACCGCCATGATCGATCTGGCCCTGCGCCAGGGCAGCGGTCCGGTGACGCTGGCGGCCATCAGCCAGCGCCAGCAGATTTCGCTGTCCTATCTGGAACAACTGTTCGGCAAGCTGCGCCGCAACGCGCTGGTGGAATCCACGCGCGGGCCGGGCGGCGGCTATTCGCTGAGCCGCAACGCGGCCGACATCACGGTGGCCGACATCATCACCTCGGTGGACGAGCCCCTGGACGCCACGCACTGCGGCGGCAAGCAGAACTGCCACGGCGATGGCGGCCGCTGCATGACGCACGATCTGTGGGCGGCGCTGAACGCCCGCATGATCGAGTTTCTGGAATCCGTCAACCTGCAGAACCTGGTGGACGAGCAGCACGCCAACGGCATCGAGATCGAGGACAAGCCCGCCACCAAGCGCGCCATCTCCAGCGCGCCGGTGGTCAAGCCGATCCGCGTCAACGCCCCCAACTCGGTGTTCGCACTGGGCGGGTTGACCAGCAAATAAAAGCAGCGGCCAGCGCCTGGCCGCGCCAGAGCCCGAAACCCCCTCTAAAAACAAACCGCAAAGCCCCACGTTTTATGAGCCAGACCCCGCATTTCCCGATCTACATGGACTACGGCGCCACCACGCCCTGCGACCCGCGCGTGGTCGACGCCATGATTCCCTGGCTGCGCGAGCATTTCGGCAACCCGGCCAGCCGCAGCCACGCCTGGGGCTGGGAGGCCGAGAAAGCCGTGGAAAACGCGCGCCAGCAGGTGGCCGACCTGATCGGCGCCGACCCGCGCGAGATCGTCTGGACCAGCGGCGCCACCGAGGCCACCAACCTGGCGCTCAAGGGCGCGGCCAACTTCTACAAGGGCAAGGGCAAGCACCTCATCACGCTCAAGACCGAGCACAAGGCCACGCTGGACACCATGCGCGAGCTGGAGCGCCAGGGCTTCGAGGTCACCTACCTCGACGTGCAGGAAGACGGCCTGCTGGACCTGGAGAAGTTCAAGGCCGCCCTGCGCCCCGACACCGTGCTGGCCAGCGTGCTGTTCGTCAACAACGAGATCGGCGTGATCCAGGACATCGCCGCCATCGGCGCCATCTGCCGCGAGAAGGGCGTGCTGCTGCACGTGGATGCGGCGCAGGCCACCGGGCGCGTCGAGATCGATCTGAAGACCCTGCCGGTGGACCTGATGAGTCTGACGGCGCACAAGACCTACGGCCCCAAGGGCATCGGCGCGCTGTACGTGCGCCGCAAGCCGCGCGTGCGCCTGGAAGCGCAGATGCACGGTGGCGGCCACGAGCGCGGCATGCGCTCGGGCACCCTGCCCACGCACCAGATCGTCGGCATGGGCGAGGCCTTTGCCATCGCCAAGGCGCAGATGGCCGAGGACAACGCCCATGCCGCGCGCCTGCAAAAGCGCCTGCTCGATGGCCTGCAGCAGATCGAGCAGGTGTTCATCAACGGCAGCCTGCAGCGCCGCGTGCCGCAGAACCTGAACATGAGCTTCAACTACGTTGAGGGCGAGTCGCTGATCATGGGCATCAAGGGGTTGGCGGTGTCCAGCGGCTCGGCCTGCACCAGCGCCAGCCTGGAGCCCAGCTACGTGCTGCGCGCGCTGGGCCGCAGCGACGAGCTGGCGCACAGCAGCCTGCGCATGACCATCGGCCGCTTCACCACCGAGGAAGAGATCGACTACGCCGTGGAGAGCATCCGCGAGAACGTGGCCAAGCTGCGCGAGATGTCGCCGCTGTGGGAAATGCACCAGGACGGCATCGACCTGAGCACCATCCAGTGGGCCGCGCATTGATGACAACACCGCCTGGGGCTTGATGGGCAGGCACTGGGCAGCTATGGAAGAAGGAGCAAAGAAATGGCTTATTCCGACAAGGTTTTGGAACATTACGAAAACCCGCGCAACGTCGGCAGCTTCGACAAGGGCGACGACAGCGTGGGCACCGGCATGGTCGGCGCACCGGCCTGCGGCGACGTGATGAAGCTGCAGATCAAGGTCAACCCGCAAACCGGGGTGATCGAGGACGCGCGCTTCTAGACCTACGGCTGCGGCTCGGCGATCGCCTCCAGCTCGCTCGTCACCGAGTGGGTCAAGGGCAAGACGCTGGACGAGGCCGCCGAGCTGAAGAACAGCGCCATCGCCGAAGAGCTGGCCTTGCCGCCGGTCAAAATCCACTGCTCGATCCTGGCCGAAGATGCCATCAAGGCGGCGGTGCAGGATTACAAGAACAAGCACACCGTCGCCGCCTGAAGGCGCCGACGCAACCCACGTGTGCCGCGCACGCCGCGGCGCGATCGCCAACGCGTTTTTCGCACGAAAGGCCCTTGGACATGGCACTTGATCACCTCTTGCCCGGACAGACGCAGGCACTCATCCCCGAAGGCCCGCTGCCGACCGAGTTTGAATCGCGGGCGCTGTTCAAGGG
>JAEXBL010000476.1 GCA_023394015.1 Pseudomonadota bacterium
AACGAGCACGTCTACTACGACGAGGTGGCCGCCAACCGCGCCAAGGGCAATGCCTGGGTGCCGACCAAGATCGTGGAAGAGCTCAAGCCCAAGGCACGCGCCGCCGGCCTGTGGAACCTGTTTCTGCCGCGCAGCCCGCGCGCGCCCGAGGGCCTGTCCAACCTCGAATACGCGCCGCTGTGCGAGATCATGGGCCGCGTGCCCTGGGCGCCAGAGGTGTTCAACTGCTCGGCGCCCGACACCGGCAACATGGAAACCATCGAGCGCTACGGCAGCGAAGCCAACAAGGACGAGTGGCTGGAGCCGCTGCTCAAGGGCGAGATCCGCTCCGCCTTCCTGATGACCGAGCCGGCCGTGGGCGCGTCCGACGCCACCAACATCGAATGCTCGATGCGCCGCGAGGGCGACGAATACGTCATCAACGGCCGCAAGTGGTGGTCGTCCGGCGCCGGCGACCCACGCTGCGCGGTCTACATCGTGATGGGCAAGACCGACCCCGAGGCGCCGCGCCATTCGCAGCAGTCGATGATTCTGGTGCCGGCCAACAGCCCCGGCGTCAAGGTCATCCGCCCGCTGCACGTGTTCGGCTGGGACGACGCGCCGCACGGCCACATGGAGGTCGAGCTGAAGGACGTGCGCGTGCCCGCCGGCAACCTGCTGGTGGGCGAGGGCCAGGGCTTTGCCATCGCCCAGGGGCGCCTGGGCCCGGGCCGCATCCACCACTGCATGCGCAGCATCGGCGCCGCCGAGCGCGCACTGGAGCTGATGTGCCAGCGCCTGAACAGCCGCACGGCGTTTGGCCGCCGCATCTCCGAGCTGGGCGTGTGGCGCGAGCGCATTGCCGAGTCGCGCTGCATGATCGAGCAGGCCCGCCTGCTGACGCTGAAGGCTGCCTACATGATGGACACCGTGGGCAACAAGGTCGCCAAGGCCGAGATCGCCATGATCAAGATCGTGGCGCCCAACGTCTCCACCAAGGTCATCGACTGGGCCATCCAGGCGCACGGCGGCGGCGGCGTCAGCCAGGACTTCCCGCTGGCCTACAGCTACGCCCACCAGCGCACCCTGCGCCTGGCCGACGGCCCCGACGAGGTGCACCGCAACGCCCTGGCCAAGCTGGAACTGGCCCGGCACATGGTCGGCGCGAAGGACGTCGAAATGCCGGTCACCCGCGGCAGCTGAGCGGGTCCCGATCGACGCCAGCGGCGCGGCGCCTTGATGGGCGCCGCGCCGTTTTGCATGCCCTGCGCCACAATGGCCGGTCGCACAACGACACCCGAGGAGCCCCATGATCGACGTCCATTCCTGGCCCACGCCCAATGGCCACAAGGTGCACATCATGCTGGAGGAATGCGGCCTGCCCTGGCGCGCGCACCCCGTCAACATCGGCCGGGGCGACCAGTTCGAGCCCGACTTCCTGGCCATCAGCCCCAACAACAAGATCCCCGCCATCGTTGATCCCGACGGGCCGGACGGCGCGCCGATCTCGGTGTTCGAATCCGGCGCTATCCTGCTGTACCTGGCCGAGAAGACCGGCCGCTTTCTGCCCGCCGACGCGCGTGGCCGGTACGCCGTGATGCAGTGGCTGATGTTCCAGATGGGCGGCGTCGGCCCCATGCTGGGCCAGGCGCACCACTTCCGCATGTACGCGCCCGAGCCGATCGCCTACGGCATCGAGCGCTACAGCAACGAGGCCAGGCGCCTCTACGGCGTGATGGACCGCCAGATCGCCCGCACCGGCGCCCACATGGCCGGCGCCGACTACAGCATCGCCGACATCGCCATCTACCCCTGGCTGCGCAGCTGGCAGAACCAGGGCATCGACTGGGCCGACTACCCGGCGCTGAAGGCCTGGTTCGACCGCATCGGCGAGCGCCCCGCCGTGCAGCGCGGCGTGCAGGTGATGGCCGAGCTGCGCCAGCCGGTGCGCACCGACGCCGAGAAGGAAGTGCTGTTCGGCCAGACGCAATACCAGCGCCGCTGAAAACACCGCGCCGCACAAGGTAGAATGTGCGGTTCGTCGGAGCGTAGCGCAGCCTGGTAGCGCATCTGCTTTGGGAGCAGAGGGTCGCGAGTTCGAATCCCGCCGCTCCGACCATTCTTCTGGCCGCCTGGTGCGGCACAATCAAAGGCCCGTTTCACCGGGCCTTTGTTCTTGGCCCTGTTGCATCGTCTGCCCGTAGCTCAACTGGATAGAGCAGCTGCCTTCTAAGCAGCAGGTCGGGGGTTCGAGTCCCTCCGGGCAGGCCAACCTGGCACCGAAATCCATCCGGCACCGCCGTCATGTTTCAGCTTCATGACAGGCTCGTGACACGATAGATGCGCGCGGTCGGATCAGCTAGCATCGTGTTGATTCGGCGTGGGTTCGCACCATTGAGGCTGTGCCCGCCACTTGCAATCAGGCCGTTCCATCTTTTCATTTCTGAACCAAGGAAAGACCGCACCACCATGCGCGCCATCAAAGAAGCCCGGAAATATATCGAGCGCAAGCCAGACGACGACAGCGCCAAGACCTTGTCGCGCCTGGTGCTGGCGCTGGAATCGGAAATCGACTTCCCCATCACCGACCTCTACAAGCTGGACATGGAGCGCTTCAAGCTGGCGCTGGAAATCCTGGACGAATGGCGCCTGGACCGCCACTACGCCAGCAAAGCCCGCCTGTTCGACGTGTCGATGCAAATGGCGGTGCTGGGCGGCAAATCCAAGGCCCCGAAAGCCGATGACGGCAAAGACAAGGGCAAGAAAGACAAATGAACCCGGGCGCGCGCCCTCTGCCCGTTAATCGAGCACGCCCAAGCGCGCCCGCAAGCGCAGGTCGGGCCCAATGTGCACGACGTCCGTCCACCGCAGCGCCAGCGCCTGGTCGACCTGCGTGAACGGCCCCAGGGCGGCGATGCCCGCCCCTTCGCCCAGCAGCTTGGGTGCTTGATAAAGCAGCAACTCGTCCACCAGGCTCTCGCGCAGCAGCGCGCCGTTGAGCTGGTGCCCGGCCTCCACGTGCACCTCGTTCACTTCGCGCTGGGCCAGGTCCTGGAGCATGGCCGCCAGATCGCCCCTGCCG
>JAEXBL010000140.1 GCA_023394015.1 Pseudomonadota bacterium
TTCCAGGCCGGCGAAATCATGACGCTGGCCGACGCCGGCCAGACGCAGGCCGCGCTCCAGGCCGGCGAGCGCTGGGTGGCACGCCAGCCGCGCGACGTCGACGCGCGCCTGGCGCTGGGCTACGTCCACGTCCGGCAGGGGCGCCCTTTCGAGGCCCTCTACCAGGCCGACCGCGCCCTGGCCCTCGCTCCCGACACGCCCTACGTGCAGCGCGAATACATACAGGCGCTGTCCCGCGCCCGCATGTCGGGCGCGGCGCTGGCGCGCGCGTCCGAGCATCCCGGCCTGTTCGACGCCGCCCAGATGCGGCGCTTCGAGGCCGACGCCGTGGCCCAGCAGGTGCGCCTGGCCTCCATGCCGGCGCGCAACGAAGCCGAACGCTACGTCGTCGCCGACCGCGCCCTGGCCCGCTACGACGAACTGATCCCGGCCTGGCAGGCGCTGGGCGAGTCCGCGCGCGACGACGTGCTGCGCGCCCGCATCGACCGCCTGCACGCGCTGCATGCGCGCGCGCGCATGGCCGACCTGGTGCGCGAATACGAGGCGCTGCGCGCCGAAGGCGCACAGGTGCCGCGCTACGCGCTGAACGACGTGGCCTCGGCCTACCTGTACCTGCGCCAGCCGGAAAAGGCGCGCGACATCTACCGCCAGGTCGCCGCCGACGACGCGGCCCGCAACGACGATCCCGAGGACCGCCTGAACACCGAGACCGGCCTGTACTACTCCCTGGCCGAGGCCGAGCAATTCGACCAGGCCTCGCAAAGCCTGGCCGCCAACCGCCAGGACTATCCGGACTGGGTCTACCTCAAGGGCCAGCCCAGCCGCCTGCCCAACGACCTGCGCCTGGAGCGCATGCAGACCGAGGCCGCCGCCAGCCTGCAGGCCGACGACACCCCGGCCGCCCAGCGCAGCCTGGAACACATGGTGCGCGAGGCGCCCAACAACTCCGGCCTGCAGGCCCAGCTTGCCGGCGTCTACCGCGCCCGCTCGCAGCCGCGCGCCTCGGAACGCACGTTGAAAATGGCCGAGACGCTGTCGCCGCGCAGCCTGAGCGTGGAGAACGGCCAGGGATTCACCGCGCTCGACCTGCAGGAATGGCGCCAGGCCGAGGCGCTCAGCCAGGACACGCTGGCGCGCGCGCCCGAGGACCTGGTGTCGCGCCGGCTGGCCCGCCAGTGGCAGGTGCACAACATGGCCGAGCTGCGCATCGCCGGCTACCGCGGCCTGGCTTCGGACAGCCCGGTCTCGGGCAGCGGCGACTTCGGCATCGACGCGGTGGTGTACTCCAAGCCGCTGGACTACAACTGGCGCGCGTTCGGCGGCGGCGGCTACGCGGCCGGCGACTTCGAGGAAGGCCGCGGCACCTACCGCTGGGTGCGCGCCGGCGTCGAATGGCGCGG
This sequence comes from Pseudomonadota bacterium, assembly GCA_023394015.1. GTDB lineage: Bacteria > Pseudomonadota > Gammaproteobacteria > Burkholderiales > Burkholderiaceae_C > Ottowia. The sequence goes on from JAEXBL010000140.1 coordinate 1,401, forward strand.
CCGCGACCTCACCGTCGAGGGCGAAGTCTCCACCCACGACTACGGCGACGGCGTCAAGCCCGGCCTGCGCCTGAGCGCCGCCTACGACCTGGACGACCGCTGGCAGGTCGGCGGCTCGGCCGAGCTGATCTCGCGCGAGACGCCGCTGCGCGCGCTGGCCAGCGGCATCTCGTCGAACAGCCTGTCCGCTTTCGTGCGCTGGCGCGCCGACGAGCGCCGCGAATGGACCCTGGCGCTGTCGCCCTCGCACTTCAGCGACGGCAACAACCGCTGGTCGCTCGGCCTGATCGGACGCGAACGCGTCTACACCGCCCCGCACCTGAAGGCCGACCTGGAATTCGACATTTCCACCCAGCACAACAGCGGCGGCAGCGACGTGCCCTATTTCAACCCGCGCTCGGACCTGACGCTGGTGCCCGGCCTGCGGCTGACGCACACGCTGTACCGGCGCTACGAAACCGCGTGGGAACAGATCGGCACCGTCGGCGCCGGCGCCTACACGCAGCAGGGCTACGGCACCGGCGGCGTGTTCGCCCTGGGCTACGGCCAGCGCTACCGCGCCAACGACGTGCTGGACATGGGCGCCATGATCACCGGCATCAGCCGCCCGTACGACGGCGACCGCGAGCGCGAACTGCGCATCGTGTTCGACCTCGCCTACCGCTTCTGAGACCGCCGCCATGCTTAGAACCCATACCCGCATCCTCCTGGCCGGCCTGTTGCTGCTGCTGATCCTGTTCCTGACCGCCTGCGCCAAGGACATTCCCGTCTACACGCCGCCGGCCGAACGCAGCCTCGCGCCGGCCGACCAGCCCTGGCCGTCCGGCCAGTTCCTGGCCCTGGCCTATCACGACGTGGAAGACGAAGACCCCGACCAGGGCTTTCTCAGCGTGCGCACCGACCGTCTGGTCGACCAGCTGGCCTGGCTGCGCGAGAACGGCTACCAGGCCGTGTCCGTGGACCAGATCCTGGCCGCGCGCGAAGGCGGCAAGCCCCTGCCCGAGCGCGCGGTGCTGCTCAGTTTCGACGACGGCTACCGCAGCTTCCAGACCCGCGTGCTGCCCATCCTCGAAGCCTACCGCTGGCCGGCCGTGCTGGCGCCGGTCGGCGTCTGGATGGACACGCCAGCCGACCGCAAGGTGGATTTCGGCGGCAGCCCGCAGCCGCGCGAGCGCTTCCTGGACTGGGACGGGGTGCGCGAGATCTCGCGTTCCGGCCTGGTGGAGATCGCCGCCCACACCAACGCCTCGCACTACGGCGCCCTGGCCAACCCGCAGGGCAACACCGAGCCGGCGGCCGCCATCCGCGTCTACGACGCCGGCGCCCGCCAGTACGAAACCGAGGCGCAGTTCCAGGCC
>JAEXBL010000221.1 GCA_023394015.1 Pseudomonadota bacterium
CGCTGGAACCACCAGGCCGCGCCCACGGCGGCGGCCAGGGCGACGGCGGCAATGAGGGGGGTGGACGACTTCAAGACGGTGTGCGGTACAACAGCGGCGGCGCCCCTGCGGCACCGAACCTCTCAAAATGTAGCATCGCCGCGCCGCCCACGCCCTCGGCAAAGACCCGACCGGGCCGCCGGGTGAGGCTGAGCAGCCCTCACTTCAAGTATCCATGGCGCAACGCGCGAAACACATGACGAATGACCGCGCTCTGACGAGCGCATGACCAATGACACAAGGCTTCGATCCGCACGGCGCCTTGGTCATTGGTCATTCGTCATGGCGCGCCAGCGCCGGTCATCGGGCGCAGCAAGGTCATGTTGCCTTCCTGGAGCGGTCTTCCGGAATCACCGCCCATTCGGCACGCCCCGGTTCGCCAGCGCGTCGGCACGCTCGTTGCCTTCGTGGCCGGTGTGGCCGCGCACCCAGTGCCAGTGGATGCGGTGCGGGCCGCCGCTGACCAGCGCATCCAGCTTCTGCCACAGGTCCACGTTCTTCACCGGCTGCTTGCTGGCGGTGCGCCAGCCCCTGGCCTTCCAGCCAGCGATCCATTCGGTGATGCCCTGGCGCACGTACTGGCTGTCGAGGTACAGGTCGATCTCGCAGGGCTTTTTCAGCGCCTGCAGGCCTTCGATGACGGCGGTGAGCTCCATGCGGTTGTTGGTGGTGAGCGGCTCGCCGCCGAACAGTTCTTTCTCAAGCCCGGGCGCGCGCAGCAGCACGCCCCAGCCGCCGGGGCCGGGGTTGCCTTTGCAGGCGCCGTCGGTGAACATCTCAATGCGATTCAAGATCAACTTCCGTGTTGGCGCCCGTGCGGCGGGCGCGGTTGGCTACTGAAACAGGGGCCCCGGCGGGCACGGGCGCCGCCTTCCAGGCGGCACCGACCAGCCTGGCGCCATGGCTGCGCTTGACGGCCAGCATGAAGTACCCGGCGCCAAAGACGGGCCACCAGCGCTGGCCCAGCCCGTCCATCCAGGCAAAGCGTGCCAGGCTGCGGGCCGAGCGCACGGCTGGCCGCCAGCAGCCGAAGCTGACGCCTTCCAGTTCGAACTGCAGCAGCCGCAGCCAGTCGCGCAGCCGCCAGTGGCCGATGAATTCGCCCGATTCGGGCAGGTACAGCCGCCCGCCGCCCATGCTGCGGTACAGGTGGGCGCGGTACTGGCGCAGCGCCCACAGGCTGGCGGGATTGAGGCCGGTAATGGCCACCTTGCCCTCGTGCACCAGCACGCGGTGCACCTCGCGCAGCGTGGCGTGCGGGTCGGGGCTCAGCTCCAGCGTGTGCGGCAGCACCACCAGGTCCAGGCTGGCCTCTGCAAAGGGCAGCGCGGTGGCGTCGGTGACCAGCGCCACGCGGGGCGCTTGGTCATCGGCGGGCGGCGGCCCGCTGCCCTCGCCTGCCGGCGGCGGCGCCGTCAGCGCCAGCCAGCGGTGCGGCATGCGGTTGGCGGCCAGCGCGTCGATGCCAGGCAGGCCGATCTGCAGCGCGTGGTAGCCGAACACGTCGGCCAGTGCGGCGTCGAACTGCTGGCGCTCCCAGTCCAGCAGGTACTGGCCGGGCGGGGTTTGGAACCACTCATGAAGGACCATGTCCCCCCCTGTGCCGCTGGCGCGGCTTCCCCCCGAGGGGGGCAACGCTGGTGGCCGGGGGAACCCCGGCCACGGCGTTCCGAACTGGCCTGCGCCGCGGCCATCGGGCGGGGCTTGCTGCGCAGCCCCGTCGACGACGGCGCCCCGCCCAGTGGGGTGCCGTCGGGCGCGATGTCAAGATGGCTTGCACAGGCAGCAGCAGGGGCATTGGTTTTATGATCGGCCGCTTATGGAGTTACTTGCACTGCCCGCTTTTGACGACAACTACTTCTGGTTGTTGCACGACGGCCAGCAGGCCCTGGTGGTGGACCCTGGCGACGCCGCGCCGGTGCGCGCGGCGCTGGACAGGCTGGGGCTGCAGCTGGCGTTCATTCTAGTCACGCACCACCACGGCGATCACACCGGCGGCGTGGCCGAATTGCGCGCCGCCACCGGCGCCCAGGTGTTCGGCCCGGCGCGCGAGCGCATCCCCGAGCCCTTCACGCCGCTGCGCGGTGGCGACACGGTGCCCGCGCTGGGCATCGGCTTTCGCGTGATCGACGTGCCGGGGCACACCGCGGGCCACATCGCCTACTTCGCGGACGAAGTCGATGGCGCGCCGCTGCTGTTCTGCGGCGACACGCTGTTCTCGGGCGGCTGCGGGCGCCTCTTCGAAGGCACGCCGGCGCAGATGCTGGCCTCGCTCGACACCCTGGCCGCCCTGCCCGGCGACACCCGCGTGTGCTGCGCCCACGAATACACGCTGAGCAACCTGCGCTTTGCCTGCGCGGTGGAGCCCGGCAACCGCGTGCTGGCCGATTACCTGCGCCACTGCCAGCAGCTGCGCGCGCAAGACCAGCCCACGCTGCCGTCCCGCATCGACACCGAGCGGGCCATCAACCCTTTCCTGCGCAGCCGCGAACCCGCCGTCATTCAGGCGGTGCGCGCGCAGGCGCCCTCAGCAACCGACGAAGTGGCGGTGTTTGCCGCGCTTCGCGAATGGAAGAACGCATTCAGATGAAGTGGACCACGCCCTGGCGCTGGCCGCCAGCCTGGCCGTGGCCGGCTGCGCCGTACCGCCCGGCTCGCCCTCGACCGATTCCCCCCCAACCACCGACAGCGCCCAGCCCCGCGCCGGCGACATGCCCGCCGTGGCGGTGTCCGAGCTGCAGGGCCGCCAGGTGTCCTCGATCGAGGCACCGGCCGACCTGTGGGACCGCGTGCGCCGCGGCTTCGCCATGCCCGACCTGGACGGCGAGCTGGTGGCGCGCCACGAGCAGTGGTACAGCACGCGGCCCGATTACATCGAGCGCATGGTCGATCGCTCGCGCCTGTACATCTTCCACATCGTCGAAGAGCTGGAGCTGCGCGGCATGCCGACCGAGCTGGCGCTGCTGCCCTACATCGAATCGGCCTTCAACCCGCAGGCCGTCAGCAGCGCCAAGGCGGCCGGCATGTGGCAGTTCATGCCGGCCACGGGGCGCGACTTCCAGCTGCGGCAAACCGTCTTCCGCGACGACCGCCGCAACGTGCTCGACTCCACCCGCGCCGCGCTGGACTACCTGCAGAAGCTGCACGACATGTTCGACGACTGGCACCTGGCGCTGGCCGCCTACAACTGGGGCCAGGGCAACGTGCGGCGCGCCATCGAGCGCAACCAGGCCGCCGGCCTGGGCACCGGCTACCTCGATCTCAGCATGCCGGCCGAGACGCGCAACTACGTGCCCAAGCTGCAGGCGGTGAAGAACATCATCGCCAACCCGCAGCAGTTCGGCAACGTGCTGCCGCTGATCGAGAACCACCCCTTCTTCGACACCGTGGACATCACCCGCGACATCGACGTGGAAACGGCGGCGCGCCTGGCCGAGGTGCGGCTGGAGGACTTCAAGGCGCTCAACCCCTCGCAGCGCAAGCCGGTCATCTTTGCCGCCGGCACGCCGCAAATCCTGCTGCCGTGGAACAACGCCGACGTGTTCAAGAAGAACCTGGCCGCTGCCGCGCCGGGGGCGCTGGCCTCGTGGACGGCCTGGGTGGCGCCGTCCAACCTGCCCTCGCGCGAGGTGGCCAGCCGCTTCGGCATGGACGAGACCGACTTCCGCGCCATGAACAACATCCCGCGCGGCATGCTCATCAAGAGCGGCTCCACCGTGCTGGTGCGCCGCAACGGCCAGGGTGCCGCCGCCGTGGCCGAGGACGTGGTGAACAACGCGCGGCTGGCCTACACGCCCGAGGTGGTGCTGCGCCGCACCACGGTACGTGCCCGCCGCGGCGACTCCATCGCCAGCATCGCCGCCCGCTACGACCTGCCGGCCGCCACCGTGGCCGGCTGGAACAAGACCGGCGCCCGCGCCGGCCTGAAGCGCGGCCAGGCCGTGGTGCTGTAC
>JAEXBL010000486.1 GCA_023394015.1 Pseudomonadota bacterium
TGCAGCCGCGCGGCGCGGTCGCCGGCGTCCTGCAGCACCACGTCGTTCGACCAGTCGCGGCCGATGCGCAGCGTGTCGCCGGGGCGCACCGCCGAGGTGGCGCCGCGCTGCTCGCCGCTGAGCACGCGCAGCTCGTACAGCAGGGTGGGGCTCATGGGTGGCAACTCCTTGTCAAGGGGCCGGGCGCTCAGGCGGGCATCACAGCTCGCCGGCGGCCGGCATGGTGGACGGTGCGGGGGCGTCGGCACCTTGGCCGCGCGCCCAGTTGGGCTTGTCGTGCTCGGGCATCGGCGGCACGGCCACGGCGCCGCCGGGGCGCTGCGGGCCGGTGGGGGCGGTGGCGCTCATGGGCCGGCGCGCCGGCACCAGGCGCGGGGAAATCAGGAACAGGCGTTCCACGCGCTCGGCGATGTCGGTGTTGGTCTTGAACAAATGGCCGAGCAGCGGGATGTCGCCCAGGAACGGCACCTTGGTGACGCCCTCGCTGGTGCGTTCGCGCACCATGCCGCCGATCAGCAGGCTTTCGCCGGCCACGATCAGCGCCTGGGTGTTGAGCGACGAGCGCTCGACCACCGGGATGGCATCGACCTGCTCCTGCGGCAGGATCTGGCCGTCGTCGATCTGCACCAGCAGCTTGATGCGCACCGCGTCGCCGTCCTGGAACACGTGCGGCGTCACGCGCAGCGTGGTGCCGGCCGAGACCTTGAACAGGTCCACCTCGTCGCGCCCGGCCACGCGCACGTAGAAGCTGCGGGTGTGGTCGAACAGCGCCTCGACGTTGGACAGGGTCATGATCTGCGGGCTGGAGACCACGCGCGCCACGCCCTGGTTCTGCAGCGCGTGGATGCGGGCGATGAAGTTGTTGCGCCCGCCCAGCACCAGCGACAGAAAGCCGCCCTGGCCGAAGGGCGTGATGTCCTGCACCGGCGTGCCGCCGACCAGCCGGCCGTCGCTGCTGGTGCCGCTGCCGAACAGGAAGGAGGCACGGTCGTCGTTGAGGCGCCAGTTGATGCCCAGCTCGCGCAGCTTGTCGGTGCTGAGGTCGATGATGGTGGCCTCGATCTCCAGCGCCTGCGGCTCCACGTCGAGCGACTTGATCAGCTCGTCGTAGTAGGGCAGGCGGTCCGGCGTGTCGCGCACGATGACGGCGTTCAGGCGCGTGTCGGCCTCCACCCGCGCCTGGCTGGAGCCGGGCGTGTCGCGCAGGCCGTCGAGCATGCGCGCGTCCACCACCGCCAGCTCCACGCCGCCGGGGCGGTTGCCCCAGGCCTGCTGCACGGTGTCGGCGGTGGGCATCATGGGGTTGGCGCCGCGCGCGCCCAGCGTGCCCTGCTGGCTGCGCTGGCGCAGGCCCTGGTCGCGCAGGCTTTGCTCGCTGCCGCTGCGGTACTGCGTGAGCGGCGCGCCGGCGCCGCCGCGCTGGCTGGTCAGCAGCGAGCGCAGGATGGTGGCCACGCCGGGAATCACCGTGGTGCCGCCGCCGAACTGCGCGGTGACGTCGTGCGCCCAGGCGTAGCGCAGGTAATAGACCTTGAAGCCCAGCGGCGCCAGCGCCGTGGACTGGCTTTGCTGGCCGCTGGCCAGCTCGCCCACCATCTCGACGAAGCGGCGGTTGCCCGAGGCGATGAGGCCGCCGGCCTGGCTGACGCGCAGCACGTTGCGCGGGTCGGTCAGCTGCATGTCGCGCGCGGTGTTGATGACGGCGCTGGCGCCGCCGGCCGGCATGGCGAAGGTGCGGGTGGTGACCTCGCCCGGCGTGTAGACGTGCACCACCGCGCCGTCGTAGTAGGCCAGCAGGCCGAACGAGCGCAGCACGTTGGCCAGCACCCGGTCGGCCGGGCCGCGGAACACGCCGTTGACGGCGCCCTTGGCATTGGCGCTGACCGACACCGGAACATCCAGCGTGCCGAAGAAGTCCTGCAGGAAGGCGGCGATGGGCTGCTCGCGCGCCGTCATGTCGACCTGGCGGCCCTCCAGCGGCAGCGGCGCCGCCAGGGCCTGGCCGGCCAGCAGCGCGCCGCCCAGCAGGCAGCCGGCCAGCAGCCGGCGCCAGCGGCCCAGGCCCTCCCTCGATTTCCCCTCCATCATTGCCTTGGCAAACAACATTGCTTTTCCTGGTTGGTTTCTCAAACAGACAAGATTCATTCGTCAGGTGGCCGCTTCCAGCATCGGCGCGCCGTCGCTGCCCACGCGGGCCAGCACCTCCAGGTGCAGCGTCGGCATCAGCTCGTGGTAGCTCAGCACCGGGGTGTCGAAGCAGTCGGCCTCGATCAGCTTGCGCACGTGGCGGCGGATGTCCACCGCGGTGACGATGGCGGCCGGGCGGTGGCGCTGCACCGCGTCCTTGAAGCGCTGCATCAGCTGCGCCATCTGCGCCGGGTCCAGCGCCAGTTGCTGCGCGCCGCCGTTCACGCGCACGGCGCCGCGCAGCATTTCCTCCAGCGCCGGCTCCAGCAGCAGTGCGTTCAGGCGGCCGTCGGGCGCGTGGCGCCAGCACAGCTGGCGCTTCAGGCCAATGCGCACCAGCTCGGTCAGCGCGTACACGTCCTTCTCGCGCTGCGCGGCGTCGGACAGGGTTTCCAGGATGTCGCGCAAGTTGCGGATGGCGACTTCCTCCTCGACCAGGCGGCGCAGGATCTCGGCCACGCGCGCCAGCGGCAGCGCGCGCAGGGTTTCCTTCACCACGTCGGGCAGATCGACGCTGGCGCGGGTGAGCAGGTGGTTGGCCTCCTGCGTGCCGAGGAACAGCGCGGTGTGGCGGCGCAGGCTCTCGCGCACCGCCTCGGCCAGGGCGTGGGCGGTGTCCTCGGCGGGCAGCGCGCCCTGGGCGATGGGCACCTCGTGCGCCAGCAGGCGCCAGTCGCCGGCCTGGGGGCTGTCCTGTTCGGCCTCGTCCAGGTGCACGGCATGCACGTCGATGCGCGGCAGGCGCATGCCCAGGTTAAGCTGGAAGTGGTCCAGCACCGCCTCCAGCCCGTGCAGCAGCTCGCGGCTGGCCTCGGCCGACAGGCGGCCGGCCGGCACCTCGAGCAGCAGCGACACCGTGGGCCGCGGCGGCGCGGCGTCGGTGGACATGAGCGGGGGCGCGGGGGCGGCGCGGCGGCGCACGGCCGCCACCTTGGGTTGGGCAAAGCGCTCCCAGCGCGCGCGCAGCGTGGGCGTGAGCATGGCGCCGGCGGTGAACAGCACCAGCCCCAGCATGACGAACACCATGGCCGGAAAGCCCGGCACCATGGCGAACAGCACGCACAGCCCGCCGGCCACCAGCAGCACGCGCGGCTTGGCGGTGAGCTGGCGGCCGATGGCGTCGCCCAGGTGCTTGTCGTGCTCGTCGTCGGTGGTGCGGGTGACCAGCAGGCCCGCCGACATGGCGCCCAGCAGCGCCGGGATCTGCGTCACCATGCCGTCGCCGATGGTGAGGATGGAGTACTTCACCGCCGCCTCGCCCATGGCCATGTCGAGCTGCAGCACGCCGATGGCCAGCCCGCCCAGCAGGTTGATGATGATGATGATGATGCCGGCGATGGCGTCGCCCTTGACGAACTTCATGGCGCCGTCGAGGCTGCCGTTGAGCTTGCTCTCGTTTTCCAGCAGGCGGCGGCGGCGGCGCGCCTCGTCCTTGTCAATCAGGCCCGAGCGCAGGTCGGAGTCGATCGACATCTGCTTGCCCGGCATGGCGTCGAGCGAGAAGCGCGCCGCCACCTCGGCCACGCGCTCGGAGCCCTTGGCGATGACGATGAACTGCACCACGGTGATGATCAGGAACACCACCAGCCCGACGACCAGGTTGCCGCCCGCCACCATGTGGCCGAAGGTCTGGATGATGTGGCCGGCCTCGCCATGCAGCAGGATCATGCGCGTGGTGGCGATCGACAGCGCCAGCCGGAACAGCGTGCTGATCAGCAGCACGCTGGGAAACACCGAGAACTCCAGCGGGTTGGCCACGTAGATGGCCAGCAGCAGCAGCAGCACGCCGCCGGCGATGTTCACCGCCACCAGCACGTCGATGGCCCAGGTGGGCAGCGGCACGATCATCAGCGCGATGATGGCCACGATGCCGGCCACCAGCGCGATGTCGGTGAAGCGCGCCAGCCCGCCGCTGCGGTTGCCGGCGGCACTGGCGGTCTGGAAGTAGCTGGCCAGGCTCACAGCGCCGCCTCCGCCGCCGCGCGGGAAAGGACCGGCACCTGCGCCGAGCCCGCCTGGCGCAGGCTCACGCGGCGCAGCAGCGCGTATTCGGACATGACCTGGCGCACGTAGCCCTGGGTCTCGCGGTAGGGCGGGATGCGGCGGCCGTACTTCTCGACCGCGCCCTCGCCGGCGTTGTAGGCCGCCAGCACCAGCGGCAGGTCGTTGCCGAAGCGGCGCTGCAGCGTCTTCAGGTAGCGCGCGCTGACGTCGAGGTTGGTGCCGGGGTGGTGCAACTGCTGCGCCGAATCGACGCCGAAGCGCCGCGCCGTCGGCACGATGACCTGCATCAGCCCGTGCGCGCCGGCGTGCGAGATGGCGCCGGGCTTGTGGCGCGACTCCACGCGCGCGATGGCGTGCAGCAGCAGCGGGTCGATGTCGTGCGTGCGCGCCGCGTGGTCGATCAGCGGCGCCAGGGCAACGGGGCGGGCGCTGCCGCCGCCGCGCAGGGGCGTGGCCGGGCGTGCCGCCAGCCCCTGGCCCGCGTCATTTCTGTCACGCCCGCGTTGCGCGGCGCGTGTACGCTTGGCCTCGGTCTGGTTCGGCTTGGCGAGCGGGCCCAAGGGGCCTTGGGTCACGGGCACGGCGTAGATCGACAGCTGGTCGGCCGGCACGCGGGCGGGCGGCGCGCTGGCGGCGCAACCGCGCGCCTGCAGCGCGTGCGGGCGGTGGCTGGGGGGCAGCAACTGCTCCCAGCCGCTGGAGCAACTGGCCAGGCCGGCCGCGGGGCTGGCCAGGGCGCCGCCGGCACTCAGCGCCGCCCACGCCAAGCCCAGCGCGGTCCATGTCCGCGGCGTCGGCCCAAGCCACCTTGCGGCCCCTGGCCGATCTGTCCGAAGTCGCACTGTCTACTCAACCCGGCACCTGGCAACCGCCAGCAGTATTGATGAGCGACTTGGCGGTTTCGTGACAAAAGTCGCATCAAGCGGTATCCGTTTGTAGGCCGCAGAACCCCGGCATGTATTCGCGGCCCCCGGCCCGCATGGGCTTCGCACCCGGCCGGCCGGCGACACCGGCCTTACAGTTGCTTGCAACTTTCATGGGAGCGTCGCGGATCGTCGGCAGACTTCGGGCTGGCCACTCAAGGCCGCAACGGAGCAATCACCACCATGGCCGGTTCGGACGACAGCGGCGACAAGACAGAAAAACCCACCCCCAAGAAGCTGCAGGACGCGCGCAAGAAGGGGGACATCGCCAAGAGCAAGGACATCACCTCCACCGCCGGCATGCTGGTGATCCTGATGCTGGCCGCGGTGGCGCTGCCTCTCGTGGGCGAGCAGGTGGCCGGCCTGGTGCGCGCCAGCTTCGAGGTGATGCACGAGCCCTTTGCCCAGGCCGCGCCGCGCCTGGGCCGGCAGGCCGGCATGACGCTGCTGATGGTGGTCGGCCTGGTGGTGGTGCCGGTGGCGCTGGTGGGGGCGCTGGTCGAGTTCATCCAGGCCGGGCCGGTGATGACCACCGAGAAGCTCAAGCCCAAGGCCGAGAACCTGAACCCGGCCAAGGGCCTCAAGCGCATGTTCTCGATGAACAACCTGGTCGAGCTGCTGAAGTCGATCCTGAAGACCGCCGTGGTCGGCACCATCGCCTGGCTGATGCTGCGCCAGGTGGTGCCCGAGCTGCCGCTGCTGGTGGACGGCCGGCCCGAGAACGTGGGCGCCGCCTTCTGGCACGCCACCTGGCTGCTGCTGGCCTGGGCCGGCGGCTCCTTCGTGCTGGTGTCGACGCTGGACCTGGCTTGGCAGCGCTACTCCTTCATGAAGAAGATGCGCATGAGCATGCGCGACATCCGCCAGGAGGTGAAGGACGCCGAGGGCGACCCGCACATGAAGGGCCAGCGCCGCCAGCTGCAGCAGGAATGGGCACAGCAGGGCGCCAGCAACGCCGCCGCCAACGCGCACGTGCTGGTGGTCAACCCCACGCACGTGGCCATCGCCATCGAATACGACCGCGAAACCTGCCCCGTGCCCACCGTCACCGCCAAGGGCGAGGACGACGACGCGCTGGCCATGCGCCAGGCGGCGCAGGAAGCCGGCGTGCCGGTGCTGCGCAACATCGAGCTGGCGCGCAGCCTGCTGGCCGACGCCGAGACCGGCGAGATCGTGCCGGCCGAGCTGTTCGACATCATCGCCACCGTGATCCTGTGGGCGCAGGACGTGCGGCACGAACTGGCC
>JAEXBL010000241.1 GCA_023394015.1 Pseudomonadota bacterium
GAGCAGGGCAAGCCCCTGGCCGAGGCCAGGGGCGAGGTGCTGGCCGCTTGCGAGGTGATCGAGTGGATGGCCGCCGAGGGCCAGCGCGTCTACGGCCGCATCGTGCCGCCGCGCGATTTGCGCGGCACGGCCCACGTCACCCGGCACCCGCTGGGGCCGGTGGCGGCGTTCACGCCCTGGAACTTCCCGGTCAACCAGGTGGTGCGCAAGCTGTCGGCGGCGCTGGCCACCGGCAACTCGATCATCGTCAAGGCGCCGGAGGAAACCCCGGCCTCGCCCGCGGCGCTGATCCGCGCCTTCGTCGATGCCGGCCTGCCGCCCGGCGTGGTGCAGCTGGTGTACGGCGTGCCGGCGCAGATCTCCGAATACCTGATCCCGCACCCGGTGATCCGCAAGATCACCTTCACCGGCTCCACGCCGGTGGGCAAGCAACTGGCCGCGCTGGCCGGCCAGCACATGAAGCGCGCCACCATGGAGCTGGGCGGCCACGCGCCGGTGATCGTCTGCGAGGACGCCGACATCGACCTCGCCATCAAGACCGCCGGCGGCGCCAAGTTCCGCAACGCGGGCCAGGTGTGCATTTCGCCCACGCGCTTTCTGGTCGCCAAGTCGATTGCCGCCGAGTTCACGCAGAAGCTGGTGGCCCAGGCCGAGCGCTTCACCGTCGGCGACGGTCTGGCCGAGGGCACGCGCATGGGCCCGCTGGCCAACGAGCGCCGCGTGACGGCCATGCAGGCGCTGACCGACGACGCCCGCAAGCGCGGCGGCACCGTGGCCACCGGCGGCGAGCGCGTGGGCAGCAGCGGCAACTTCTGGGCCCCCACCGTGCTGGCCGACGTGCCGCTGGACGCCGACATCTTCAACCAGGAGCCCTTCGGCCCCATGGCCGTGGTGCACGGCTTCGAGACGCTGGACGAGGCCCTGCGCGAAGCCAACCGCCTGCCCTACGGCCTGGCCGGCTATGCCTTCACGCAGTCGCTGAAAAACGCCCACCAGATCGCCGAGCGGCTGGAAGTCGGCCTGCTGTGGATCAACCAGCCCGCCGCCGCCTGGCCCGAGCTGCCCTTTGGCGGCGTCAAGGACTCCGGCCACGGCTCCGAGGGCGGGCCGGAGGCGCTGGAGGCGTACCTGACGACCAAGTCGGTGTCCACCTTCTGCGGCTGAATCGACTATCGATTCAATCGCTATCGGCGCATGTCGCGGTTGCGCCAGCGGCCGATTTCATGCCTGTCCCAGATCACCAGCCCAGACGCCGTCCGGCTGAGGGTCCGTGCGCGCGCCCCTGTTTCCTAGAATGCGGATCACAGCGCCGGACGGGCTTGTTATGCTGGTGAAAGTTTCGGATTAACCAGAAAGCGCCAATAAAATTAATGCGTTGCACGCGCTTTTCGCCGCGCTACGTGTTGTCGAGTTAACCGTTATTGCGCGGATATGATGGATAAATCAAGTTAGGTGCCACAAGGGGGATTCATGGCGAATTATTGGGTAGTTGGTGCTAGTTGGGGCGGCTCCGATCATCAGGATCAGCGCTTCATCAAAGAGGGTATCTGGATGCTTGGCTGGGAGGCCGGACATCAGCCTGCACGAGCAGCGGAGATAAAGCCAGGCGATCGTATTGCCATCAAACGAATGAAGGGCAAGGCCCAGACAGGCATTCGAATCATGCACTTAGGTATTGTGCGTGGCGTCATCCTCGACACAAATAGGGTTCTCTGTACTGTCGACTGGGTGGCTACCGACCTGAATCGCGACGTGGCTGAGAGCCGTGGAGCATTCCAATCAATTCATGGCCCGTATCAACATGACGCTTGGGTGCAAGAGGTGTTTTGCCTGTGAAGGTGGCACCTAACAATTCATTCAAGCCGACGCCGCTCCGCGGCGCCGCTTAACTCAGGCGTTAGGGACGACTGCCCTGCAAGATCGGCTGCTGCGCCCGGGGGGAGGTTGGCGTTCTGCGCATGTCGGTCTTCATCGTGCTAAAGGCGTGGGGCCACGGACTCCCCCATTCACTGCAAGAACCGATACCTGCTTCCACTGGTCTGGAAAGCGCAGGCAGCCACTTTCTTTTTGAAGCGGCAAGCGAGCTCGCTCCCCCGATGGCCGGAGCCTCGGCTTCCCATACATTTAGCCCCATGGAACTCCCCGCACTGCTGCTGGCCTTCGGCAAGAGCCTGCTGTTCACGCTGGCGGCGGTGCTGCCCATCGTCAACCCGCCGGCCACGGCGCCGGTGTTCGTCAACCTCACGCGGGGGCTGAGCGAGCCCACGCGCGCCATGCTGGCGCGGCGCGTGGGCCAGTACGTGGTGTTCATGCTGGGTGGCGCCATGCTGGTGGGCACCTACGTGCTCGACTTCTTCGGCATCTCGCTGCCCATCGTGCGCGTGGCCGGCGGGCTGATCGTGGCCTCCACCGGCTGGCGCATGCTGCACACGCAGCAGGTGGCCAGCGATGACAAGGCGCAGATGGCGCAGTCGCTGACCGACGACCACGTGCGCATCCAGGCCTTCTACCCGATGAGCTTTCCGCTCACCTGCGGGCCGGGCTCCATCGCCGCGGCCATCACCGTGGGCGCGGCGCTGCACAGCCGGCAACTGCCCGAGTCGCTGGCCAACTTTGCCGGTGGGCTGGCGGGGCTGGTGCTGACCAGGCTGGCGGTGGCGTTCACCTTTCGCTACGCCGGCCGCCTGCTGCGGCCGCTGGGCGAGGTGGGGCTGGTGGTGTTCCTGCGCCTGTCGGCCTTCATCCTGCTGTGCGTGGGGGTGCAGATCGTGTGGAACGGCGTCGAGGAGCTGCTGCGCGGGCTTTGAGAACGCCCGGCGCCGGCTGAGGGCGCTTGGGTTTTCATGGTTGCCGGCGCCTGCTTTGATGCGGACTCGCGCGCCCCAGCCGCCGCCGGGCCAGCCGCCGCCGCAAAACGTCGGACAATAGCCGGCTTCGCGTTCCACGCACCCACTCACCGCGGGCACTGCCCGCCGCCAGCCCATGTCGAACACCATCCTGCAATCGCTTCCCGCCGGCCAGAAGGTCGGTATCGCCTTCTCGGGCGGCCTGGACACCAGCGCCGCGCTGCTGTGGATGCGCCAGAACGGCGCCATCCCCTACGCCTACACCGCCAACCTGGG